>NZ_JBEOMB010000025.1:0-97106 GCF_046000175.1 Rhodoplanes sp. SY1 | reverse complement strand
GTCGTCTCCTCCGGCATCAAGGTGCTGGTGCTGGCCGTCGTGGTCGGCATCGGCACGACGCTGTTCGGCGAGTTCACCCGCGGCTTCGGCGGCGGCCAACCGACCTTCGAGGACGCGATGGCGCTCGCCCTCGGCGCTTTGGCGCTGCTCGGCCTCGGCATCTTCGGGCCAGGCATCGCCAACGGCCTCGTCAGCGGCGGCCCGCAGCTCGGCGCCGGCGCCGCAGCCGGCACCGCGCTCGCGGCCGGTGGCATCGGCGCCGTCGGCGCGATCGGTGCGCGCTCCGGTATCGGCGCGCTCGCCGGTGCTGCGCGCGGCGGAGCCGGTGCGGCCGGAGGGGCCGTCTCGGCCTACCGGACGAGTGCCGCGGCCTCCGGCGCGACCGGCCTGAAGGCCGCGGCCGCCGGAGCAGGGGGCGTCGCCCGCGCCGGAGCCGCGGCCGTCGCCGATCGCTTCGGTGCGATGGCCCGGCCTGCTGGCAGCGCTTCGTCCGGACAGGCCAACGCGTCCGCCGGTCCCCCTGCATGGGCCCAGAACCTGCGCCGCCACCAGACCGCCGCCCATGGCGCCTCGGTCGCCGCGCATGCGGTGCGCTCCGGTGACCACGGCGGTGGCGGCAGCTCGATTCCCTTGTCGGAGGATCGCCGATGATCGTCTTCCGCCGTCCCTCGGTGCGTTACGGCCGGACGCCCGAGCCCGAGACCCCGTATCAGAAGGCCGGACAGGTCTGGGACGAGCGGATCGGCTCCGCCCGGGTCCAGGCCCGCAACTGGCGGCTCATGGCCTTCGGCACTCTCGCTCTAGCGGGTGGCCTTGCGATCGGCCTCGTCTGGCAGCACGCCCGCGGCGCCGTCACCCCCTGGGTCGTCGAGGTCGACCGGCAGGGTCGGGCCCAGGCCGTCGCCCCGGCGCTCGGCGACTATCGCCCCAGCGACCCGCAGATCGCCTGGCACCTCGCCCACTTCATCGAGAACGTGCGGGCGCTCCCGGCCGATCCGGTCATCGTCCGCCAGAGCTGGCTCGCGGCCTACGACTTCGTCACCGACAAGGGTGCGCTCGCCCTCAACGACCATGCCCGGGTCCACGATCCCTTCGCCAGGATCGGCAAGGTCCAGGTGACGGTCGAGATCGCGAGCGTGGTGCGCGCTTCGCCCGACAGCTTCCGGGTCGCCTGGATCGAGCGGCGCTACGAGAACGGCAGCCTCGCCGTGACCGAGCGATGGGTCGCCATCCTCACCATCGTGCTCGACCTGCCGCGCGACGCCGAGCGCCTGCGCAAGAACCCGCTCGGCATCTACGTCCATTCCCTCGCCTGGTCCAAGGAGCTCGGCTGATGCGGCCTCGTTCGCTCGTCCTCTGCGTCGTCTCCGCATCCCTGCTCGCGGGCTGCGCGACGTTCAAGCCACCCGGGATCGCGTATGACGATCCGCCCGAGCCCGCCTCCCTGGTCGCCGAGCCGCCGCGACCCGTGGAGGTGGTGGAGCTGCCCAAGCCGCTGCCGCTCCCGGGTCAGCTCAAGCCGCTGCCGGGCGGCAAGTCGCCGCCGGAGCCGCGTGACCCCCGCCAGCGGGTCGACCGCGCCAACACGGCGGCGCGGGTCGAGCCGAGCAGGTCCGGTTACATCAATGCGGTCCAGGTCTATCCCTTCTCGGAGGGCGCCCTCTACCAAGTCTATGCCGCGCCCGGGCAGGTCACCGACATCGCCCTGCAGGAAGGCGAGCAGCTCGTCGGCTCCGGCCCGATCGCGGCCGGCGACACGGTGCGCTGGATCATCGGTGACGCCGAGAGCGGCACCAGCGCGGCGAAGCGGATCCACATCCTGGTCAAGCCGACCCGGCCCGACCTCGTCACCAATCTGGTGATCAACACCGACCGCCGGACCTATCACCTCGAGCTGCGCTCGACCGAGAAGACCTACATGGCCTCGGTCTCGTGGGACTATCCGCACGACCGCCTGATCGCGCTGCACCAACGCAACGCCGCGGCCGAGACGGCCGTTCCGGTCGCGACCGGTCTCGAAGTCGACGCCTTGCGGTTCCGCTACGTGATCGACGGCGACGCGCCGCCTTGGCGGCCGCTCCGCGCCTTCGACGACGGCAAGAAGGTCTACATCGCGTTCCCGCGCGGCATCGGCCAGGGCGAGATGCCGCCGCTGTTCATCGTCGGCCCGGAGGGCAAGACCTCGGAGCTCGTGAACTACCGGGTCCGCGGCAATCACATGATCGTCGATCGCCTGTTCGCGGCGGCCGAGCTGCGCCTCGGCGACGGCGGTTCCGAACGGCGCGTCCGCATCGTGCGCACCGACGGGAGAGCCGCGTGGTGAGCGAGCGCGCCGACCATTCTTCCGGAACGAACGATCTCGCAGCCGGGCTCCGCCTCCGACACGAGCATCCGCCGGTCATGCGCCTCTCCCGCAAGGTGCTGGTCGGGCTTCTCGCCGGCGCGTCTATCGTCGTGTCGGGAGCGCTGATCTGGGGACTGTCCCGCGACAAGCCGAAGCCGACCGGCGGCAGCGAGCTCTACAGCACCGAGCACAAGCCGCTGCCCGACGCGATCGCCGCCTTGCCGCGCGACTACGCGGCCGTCCCAAAGCCGGCTGCGTCGGCTATCCCTGCCGGCGTGCCCCAGCTCGGGCCGCCGCTGCCCGGCGATCTCGGCCGGCCGATGCTGAGCGCCGGCATCACCCCGCCCGACCCGTCGCACGCGGCGGATCCGGCCCAGCAACGCTCCGCCCAGGAGCAGGAGGCGGCGCGCACCAGCCGGCTGTTCGCTTCGGCGACCACGACGGCGCGGGCGGCTGCGCCGACTGCACCGGCGCTCCAACCGGCGGACCCCGCTGCCGCACCACCGGCGAATTCCGACACGCAGCCGCTCGACGCCGACTGGGGACAGAACCTCCAGGACCGCAAGCTCGCCTTCCTCAACGCCGCCGTCGACCGCAAGACCGTCAGCCCCGATCGCCTCGCCGCGCCACCGTCGCGCTATGTCGTGCAGGCCGGCGCCGTGATCCCGGCCGCGCTGATCACCGGCATCCGCTCGGATCTGCCCGGCCAGGTCACGGCCCAGGTGACCGAGCATGTCTACGACAGTCCCACTGGCCAATATTTGCTCGTGCCCCAGGGATCGAAGCTGATCGGCGTCTACGACAGCCAGGTCGCTTTCGGACAGGACCGCATCCTCCTGGTCTGGACCCGGCTCATCCTGCCGAACGGCCGCTCGATCGTGCTCGAGCGGCAGCCCGCCGCCGACCCGCAAGGCTTCGCCGGGCTCGAGGACGAGGTCGATCATCATTGGGGCCGTCTGTTCATGGCGGCCGCGCTCTCGACGCTGCTCGGCGTCGGGTCCGAGCTCGGCGCGAGCGACACCGAGAGCGAGCTGTTCCGCGCACTCCGGCGCGGCGGCAGCACGAGCCTGAACCAGACCGGCCAGCAGGTCGTCCGCCGCAACCTCAACATCCAGCCGACCCTGACGATCCGGCCGGGATTCCCGGTCCGGGTCATCGTCAACCGCGACCTCGTCCTCGCGCCGTATCGTAGATGAAGTCAACCAAGCCACACCCACGCAAGAGGATCACCATGAACAAGCTGAAGCTCTCGGAGCTGCTCGACGACAAGCCCGTCAAGCTCACCCTCGATCTCCCCGCCCAGGTCCACCGCGATCTCGTCGCCTATGCCGAGCTGCTCGGCCGCAACACCGGGCAGGCAGTCGAGCCTGCGCGGCTGATCCCGCCGATGATCGCACGCTTCATGGCGACCGATCGGGCGTTTTCCAGAGCAAAGCGGAGCGCCGGCAGTTGAGACTGAGTGTTCCCAGCTTTAAGGTTTGCGATCTTCGAATAGGCGCGTCCGTGGCAACTGCTGGCGCGCAACCTCGATTCGAGGAAGCAGAGCTGGTCGTTACTGTTGCTGCAGCGGTCAGCGTCTACCTTCTGCGCGCCAGCAAGGTGGAGTGAGCGTTGGAGGCTGATCGGTGCGACTACATGAACAGCCGCACGGGATAGGATTGAGGCTGGAGCTTGGGCATCCGTTTGACGATCGTCGCGAGCGTGCCCGCGAAGTTGAGAGTCACGGGAAGCCGGTCGTAAGGACCATCGTTGTTCCAGTCCATCTTGGTTAGCGCGAGCGTCTCGCGGCAGAGATCGTCGATACCGCCGAGCCCAGCGTGACGGACTAGCAGGAGTGGCTCGGGCGTCCCTTTGCCTTCCTTAAAGTAGTCCTTGCCGTCGGCCACTGAAGGCAGATTCCCTTGCGTCCAGAGCAAGGCTTCGTTGGACCCGAGCTGAAACGTTGTGCCGCGGTAACAGGGGTAACCGTGTGGCTGCTGTGGGCCAGCGATAAAGACGCCCCGCCATCCGCAGCTCTGCTGCACATGAACGAGTTCGATCGAGTCGGTGTTCTGGAACGCGTCGAACACGCCATCGATTTCGTCGATGCGAAATTCTGTATTCTTATGCACCACCACCCTCCGGGGCGGTTCCCCGGAGTGCTTGCGCTGATAGATGGCGAGGCTGCGTGACATCACCTTCATCATCTGGTCGCGGCGAAGATATGGATTCCTCCCGAACATATGAACGCCATCAGCCTCATATGCCACAAACTCCAGGCCCGAACCCTCGGCGTCGAAGACTTGGCTGCAGCAGATCGCGAAGCGTTGGCCACGGTCTTCGCCAGCGCGTAGCGCATAGTCGATCCCGATGAAGGCCGTGTCCGGCTCGACATCGGCCAGTACCCAGGGGACGCCACCGGCCTTGGTGTAGAGCGCGACGCCGAGCCGCCATGCGACGCTGCACCGGCACCGGTAATTTAGCGCGCTGTCCTCGCGGAGGATCTGCACGCAGATCCCCTCGGAGGCGGCATACGCCTTGACGTAGTCGTGGAGGTCAAAGTCGTCGCCTGCCGTGCCGCGGAACGCCGGCCCCCAGATCTGCTTGAGCAGGATGACGACGATGTCGAAGCTGTCGCGTGCATTGCGAAGGGCGAAAAGCGCGCGGGTCAGGGCCTCCGCGAGCACCACGTGCGGCGCCGCCGCCGCTTCGATCTGGCGATCCAGGTCATCTGAGAGGATGATCCTGCTGGCTGAACCGCCGCGGGCCAGACGGACGCCGAAAACCTTCTCGAAGCTGGGAAAGGGCGGAAGGTATTGCTTTCGTTCGCGCGGTTGATGCGACTGGTCGAGCTCGCGCATCTGCTGCACGAGCGCGTCCTCGAGCGCCGCCGGCGCGACAATGCCGATCCGGATCGGATTGGCGACGGGCGAGAGCTTGCCTTGGCTGTAGGGTCCGAAGCGGATCAACCCCTCCATAGGGTGGATGTCCACATCGCGGGCGTTGTCTGAGCCAAACCGGAGCCGGGGCTCGGGCAGGACGATGTGGCCGGGAAGGCGAAATGGCTGGACGGCGTTCATGGCTTGACGATCCCGCTGAAGGCGGACGTGCGCAGGATCTCGAATCCAGCGTCGATCCCGTCCGCGATGTCAAAGGTCCTGAGGCGCAGGCTGCGCTCTGGCCCGACGATCAGGCTGATCCATCCGTCCAACAGGGCGTTAGCGAGCCGGTTGTGCCGGCGGGCGCGCCGCTCGCGCACGAACTCCCGCGTCAGTTCGATGGCTTCATCGGACGCGTCCTCGTCCAGCGCGACGCTGAGCGTGGGTTCAATCAAAAGCCACAGCTGATCGAGGCGATAATCGATGCGCAGGCCGCAAGCCTCGCTCCAGCGCACACTCGTCTGCGGTACGATCCCGGAGATGCGGTCGACCGGCCTGGCCTTGTCGGTGTTGAAGACCCCGGCCGACACCGCGCCTGGCAGGGGCACCAGCCGCACACGGTTGCGCTGCCGCTCCTGCGCAAGGCCTGGGCGCTTCGCGATCGCACGGAACAAGGCGTCGCGGATCAATGCCCGCTCGCCACACTCCTTGACGAGACGCTTCGCCGATAACGGATGTTGATCGAACGCCTTGATGCCAAATGGCTCGAAGGTCATTCGCACGTCGCTGTCGCGACCGAAGGCGAGGACACCGTCGCGACTGCGATGGGCGATGATGTCGACTCCGGCCTTGGCGATTGCCTCTTCAATCTCCTTGTCGCCGCCGATCTGGCAGTCGACGATCCTGCACAGCGCCGGCCGCGACGTGACGGCCAACGCATTCATGCGGATGGCCGGCACCGCCGCGCTGACTGATCGGGGCTTAACATTGGTGAGCCGCGGCCGGATGTCGCCGGCAAGGCCGGCCAGCTTGTCGGCGGTTTGCGGCAGGAACCGGAGCAGGTCCGAAAAGAGTTCGTCGAATGACTCGGCCTCGACGAGGTGCGCGTCAATGCCCAGCGCTCGAGCGTGCGCGATGAGCGCCGTCACAACCGGATAGGGCGCGTCTTGACTGCGCTTGAACCAGAAAAGACCTCCCGGGAATCCTCGACCCTCGTCTATCGCCTCCGTCAACGCCGCCATGATGGAAGCGTCGCGCCCGCTGTAACCAACGACGGCGAGGCCGGAGCGGCGGCAGGCATCGACGAGGTTGCGCCGCATCTCGGCGTCCTGCTGGCGCAGCTCTGCATCCGAATTTTTCAGCGTATCGGAATGATAGTCGCCGTGCAGTTTGCCGTAGACCGGCCACCGATTTTCATCGACCGCCCGACGGATTTTTTCTGGCTCCTTCAAGTCCGCCGTCACCAAGCGCCCGGTGCCGCCGAAGCGCTCGGCGGCGGCGTCCTCGACGGTGCGATCGAAGTTGGTCGTCCAGACGATCCGGCAGAGATCCTCGGCCATCAACAGCGCGAGTGCATGGTGACCGAAGGACGGCTTGCCGCGTGCAATCAGCTCATCGAGATAGGTGCGCCGATCGCGCGCCGCGTGGTAAGTCGCTTCGAAGTACGCCGAATATTCTGTCTCTGAGCCCGCGGCCGGAAACTCGCCCTTCTCGTCGAAATGCGCCTGAATCTTGCGCTGGACAGAGGGCTCACCAATGTCGGTGATGGCTGACGGCGGCAGTTTCTTCTGAGAACGGTAAAGCCGCTGCTTGAAATCCCAGATCATGTCGCCGGCGGTCTTAATACCGGCCGCTCGCGATGCACCCGCGCCCAGGAACCACATGATTTGTGCGCCGCGGAGCTGGAATAGGCGAAGGAAGGCCGGTACGTCGAGCGGCTGGATTCGCGGCTCGCCCGCAGCGGCAAACGCGGCCTGATCGGGTCCGAGGGCGTCAAGCAAATCTTCGCTGGCTGAGCCGAGTCTGCTGGATGAGCCGAGTCTAATGGGAGATTCCTCGTTCATAAGGTCCTCGCGGCTGAGGTGCGCGAAGTGTTACCCGTTGACGCCGCAAGCCTGAGCTGAGACTTCAAGCTTTGCTGTGCTAGAAACGACAATCGACAAAGGTGCGTCGGGTAGCCGGCACCGCGGGGGGAAACTTGAGCCAGGTTGCGCCAAGAAAGGTCACCGCAAGCTTCGAGGCGGCTGATGACTTGCTCTGGCAAGCGGTCCATGGCCGACTGCCGGCGCTTGGGGCGGTGAGGCTTAGCCGCTCGGGGCGTATAGGACCGCTCGCCGAGCTCGCGATCGCGGCGACGGCCCGAGCTGATGACTACCATGCTGTGACAGTCGAACCGCCGGTGTTTCATCAGCTCGTCCGAGCGCTGGGGGAGGGCGTCGTCAGCGGCGCTGGCGCCCGCGACCGAGCGGGCGTCTTTCCCCTTTCGCGTTACGATCATGACGAAGACGGTCCTGAGCGGCCGATCTGGGACCAGTGGGCCAAGCATGCCGAAAACGCCGCCGTCGCGGTAGGACTGGCGAAGGGACTGACCGCCGGGCTGATGGGCGCGCTCGGCGAACTCATAGACAATGTCTTCGAACACAGCGGGCGGCCAGAAAGTGGTCTCGTCGCCTATGCTGCGAGTGAGGGCGCCTTCGAGTTCGTCGTCGCCGACGCGGGTCGCGGCGTCCTGGCCAGCCTGCGCGAGAACCCCGAGTTCGCGGGGCTGTCGGATTCCGGCAAGGCGCTGCGTGTAGCCGCATCCGACGGCGCGTCGCGGCATGCCCGAAGCACGGGGCACGGCTACGGCATCGGTCAGTTGTTTCGCGCACTCGCCCATGACGCCGCCGAGTTACGGTTTCGCAGCGGCGACCACGCCCTGCGGCTCTGGGGCGATGCCCCGAGCCTCACCGGGCAGGTGGAGTTGGCGCAGAAGGCTTGGCTGGATGGCCTCGCTGTCTCGGTGCGATGTGCGCCGCGGTCGGCGTGCCGGCGGCCGTAAGCGCAAGGCGGGCCTTTCCGAGCTCTCATAGGAGGCACGCACCACGGCGACATTGTGCGCGAGGAGGTGGTCGATCGGCGCACCCTCAGGGGTGGGGAATTTCACCCATTTCAGGCGACCCGACTCTGTCAGATAGGCCCGTCGCCGCCGAATGGTCCGCGAGAAGGCTTCGGTCTCGACCAAAGTGACGCTTGAGAAATGCCGGCGCAGGACATCGAGCTTGCGCCCGCCGCCCCGGATGACGAGCGCGAGCGGGCGGCCGACGCGATCGGCGAGCGCGCAGAGCTGGGCGACGTGCCATTCGATCCGCTCGCCCCGGCCGCAGCCGGTCGCGAACTCGAAGGCGAGGATCTCGATCTCTGGACGTTCGGCGATAAGCTCGGCCCACCGGGCGTAGTCGTGCTGGGTACGGCCGTTCACATGCAGGGCGGCCGGCAGGCCCGCCCCCGCCATCTCCGTCCAGGCCAGCAGGATACGTTTCATGGCATGGAGGTTGTCGGTGCGCGGCACGTCCGTCAGGACGCTGAAGTTGGGCGTCGTGACGAGCGCGACGCCGAGCGCCTGCAAGGCGGCCAGGATGGCAGGGCGGTCTTTGAGCTCCCACCAGCACTCAATCGGCCCGTCCTTGTCGACGCCGGACACGACGATCGCCGCGCCTTCGGGGATCAGGAAGCGCGCTGCGAGCTCAGCGCGGGAGGCGACGTGCGGCTTGCCGATCGCGAGGTTGACGAGCTCATAGAGCGAGATCGCGACGGCCGGCTCGTCGAGGGTTGCCGCGCGCCCATAACGGTGATCGACGAACGGCACGATCGCCGGCAGTGCGGGCACGCCGTTGGCCGCGGCGCGCGGCGCCGTCTCGAATCCAAGACCTCCGACCTCGCGCATACGGGCCACGAAGGCGCGCGGATTGAACCGGCAGACCATGTCGCACTTGGTCTTGTCCTGGCAGGAGCAAAGGTCGCGGCAGTCGAGGACGCCGACGTCGGTGTGGACGCCGCCGCAGCGGTCGCGTTCTAGGCAGGTCGGGCAGCCCAGCGACGGAGCATGGCGCGTGGCGTCGTCCCAGAGCCGCCGCGGCTGCGGGAAGTGGCGCGAAGGCTCATGGGGCGGCCGACGGTTCATCTCAGGCTGATCTCCACGGTGTCGCCGAACAGCCCCACGCGCTGGAGCACGCCTTCGGCGTAGCCGCCGCCGTCGCGGATGGCGGTGGTCAGCTCAGGCGAGGGGCTGGACACCCGACCGATCGCGCGCAGGCCGTCGCTGACGGTGAGGCCGTCGGGCGCGCTCTGGACGATCAGCGTGTCGCCAGTCCTGACGCGGGAGCCGGCGTTCAACTCGGCGGTGACGGTCCGGGCGGCCTCTGACATGGTGAGGTCGAGGAGCGTGGGCGCTTTCAGGCGGTCGAGGCCGCCATTCCAGCGCTTGCGCCAGGGCTTGCCGGTCTGCGCGCGGACGTAGTCGAGACCCATCAGGCGATCTCCAGGAGCGGGCTGAAGGATTTGGATTTGCCCTGCTTGCGTTCGACGAGCAGGCCCTTGGTCGCCAGCGCCGACAACCGGTTGTTCCAGGCTGTCGGCCCGATCCCCTGGCTGGCGAAGCGGACGGCGAGTTCGGGGGCGGTGATGGCGCCGAGCTCAATCACCGCCTCGAAGGTGGAGCGCTGGGCGGGATCGAGGTCGCCGATCAGCCGAGCGCTGAGGACGCGGTCGTTGGCGTCGAGCTCGCAGCTCCAGAGCGCATCGCCGCGGGCACGAACGAAGAAGTCCAGCTCTTCGGCGACGGCCGGGAGAAGGTTGGCCACAACCGGATAGACGTTCGGCAGAGATTGTCGCGCGTAGTCGCGGAATCCGATCACGGCTTCGCGCAGGAAGGAGGCGGTCGCGACCTCGACCCTGTCGAAGTCGAGAAAAGCAGGCGTCGGCGTCTCCGACGAGCGCGTCGCTGCGATCATCGTGCTCAGCAGCTTTCGTCCCGGGATGGCGCCCGATAGGACAGTTTGGCCGCCGGTCAGATCGTTCAGTCGATACCGCAATTCACTACCCTCACTTGACGTACATGAAGATGGTGAAGCGACGCGGCGCCGTCAAGGGTATCCGGCGCTACGCTGCGGTTTTCCCCAACGCGATGAAGGAGGCAGTTCGTTTTGTCCGAAAATTGTATACGATTTTCGGACGGCCAGATTGGCATGAGTCCGAAAAAGGACTACAAGTTTCGGACATGAAAGACTCGCCCATGGACCTCAAGGCGGCTGTGCTGCACCGAGTGCGGCAAGATGGACCACGGAAAGTGTGGACGCCCGCCGATTTCCTCGACCTCGGCTCGCGCGACGCCGTCGACAAGGCGCTCCAGCGACTGACGAAGGCGGAGCAGCTCCGCCGAATTGACCGAGGGCTCTACGATCAGCCCGGCTTCAACAAGCTGACCCAGCAGCCCAATCCGCCGGATCCTCGCTCCGTGATCGAGGCGCTCGGTCGGCGCGACCAGGTCCGAATGCTCGTCGACGGCATGACTGCGGCGAACGACCTCGGGCTGACGAACGCGGTCCCAGCAAAGATCGTTGTTCATTCCGACGCCCGGCGGCGCGCGCTGCGCCTGGGCAGTGTGACGATCAGCTTCCGTCCGACGGCGGCCAGCAAGCTCTTCTGGGCCGGCCGGCCGGCCATGCGCGTCGTTCAGGCGCTACACTGGATGCGCGATTTGCTCACGCGCGAGGGCGAGGCCGACCGGGTGCGTCGCAGGCTTCGCAAGCTGCTCGACGATCCCGCGGCGGGACCGGCGCTCCGAGCCGACCTTCTCGACGGGATGACGACCCTCCCGACCTGGATGCGGGTCTTCTTGAAAACGGTGATCGAGGGCGATGACAGCGCACCGGTAAAGCGCGCCGCTGATGATCACCATCATGACGATGACGACGTTGATGACGACGATGATCATCGTCACCACCGCCCGGGCGCAACGCGGCAGGCCTATGAAGTAAAACGGCCACGAGCTAGAGCCGGCGTTGCGAAGCAACCGTCGCCGGCACACCGCGCGCCGAAGCGGACATCGAACGCATGAACCCGGCGTACGACGAGGTACTCTCGGCGGGGCCAGAGGCGATGCTCAGCGCGTTCGACACAACCGCCGCCCGGCTCGGCACGACGTCGCAGAATGTCGAGAAGGACTTCTGGGTCTGCTGGACACTGGACGCGCTCTTCCACGGTCTCCCCGACGACGGGCCGCGCCTTCTCTTCAAAGGCGGCACCTCGCTGTCGAAGGGCTTTGGCCTAATCAGCCGCTTCTCGGAAGATATCGACGTGACCGTATTCCGCGACGATATCGGTGCGCACGCGACCATCGCCGAACTCGAGGCGCTCAGCGGGAAGAAGCGCCGAGCGCGGCTCGATGTAATCCGGGACGCCTGCCAGGCTTACATCAACGGCTCGATGCGCGAGGCGCTGACCGGCATCCTGGAGGACCGCCTGACTGCCGCCGGGCTTGAACCTGGTAGCGCCCGCGTCGAGCCCGACGAGGCGGATCCCGACGGCCAGACGCTGCTGATCTGGTATCCCGCAACGGCACCGCACTCCGACTATGTGCGTGCCGCGATCAAGATCGAATCCGGCGCGAAATCAGCGCTCGATCCCAATCGCGAGGTCCCGATCAAGCCGTATGTCGACGACGACCTGCCGACGCTAGACCTGACGGTGCTGGCGGTCCGCACCGTCGAGCCGGGGCGCACCTTTTGGGACAAGGTTGTCATCCTCCATGGGCTGCGCCGTTGGTACGATCGGCGTGGGGAACTCAAGGGGGGCGGCCAACGCGTGTCGCGGCACTATTACGACCTTCACCGGCTCACGCAGGAGGCGATCGGAAAGACCGCGGCAGGCGATCTCGATCTCGGCGTCGACTGCGTTGCGCACGCCCGCATGTTCTTCAATCGGCCCGACTACGACCTCGCGAGCGCTGCGCCGGGAAGCTTCGCACTCATGCCCCATGACGGCATGGTCGATCAGCTGCGGACCGACTATCGGGCGATGACGGGCATGATCTTCGGCGAGCCGCCAGCCTTCGATGACGTGCTGGCAAGCGTCGAGGCGCTCGAAAAAGCGCTTAACGCGAAGGCCGGCCAATCATGATCAAGCCTCCGACGAGAGGGAGAGCGAAGTACTTTCGCGTCCTTGATCACGGCATTCGGCCGGCCGCGGACGCGAAGGATCGCGCCTATCAACGGCTGGCGTGGAGCGGCTTACGAGGCGTGGGCAGAAAGCGATTGGTTCTGCAACGGCGGCTTCGCCGTTGTCGGTTGAGGGTAGATCGTCGGAACTTACGTCGTCGTTCGGGTACTGATTTGCCGCGGGGTGCACCTTGGCTCGATACTGCCTTCGAGAGCTTTCGCCGTCTATAGCGGGCAAGCGTCAGCCAACCGACAGCATTTCTGACGGTATACTCAAGGAAGGAAAATTGATTGCTGTGACATATCAATAATGTGCGATGGTCGTTGATGATCGAGTGGGAGTAGGGGCTGGCGGCGGCGCCAACGCCCGCGCGTGACGCTCCGCCGCGTCGGCCGATCCGTAGCGGAGCCGTAGGATGGGTGGAGCCGAAGGCGATACCCATCGTGTTGTCGGTGCGCTCCGCGCCGAGGTGATCGGTATCGCCTTCGGCTCCACCCATCCTACTGGCCGCTATTCATCTGTCAGCGCCGGCAGGATACGAGAAAAGCTAAAAATCGGATCGTCGCTATAGAAGTTATGTAGAATTAAAAGAATTTCCCGCACTGCTTCAAACTCTGTGTTAGTTAGATTGCGAAATTTTGGCATAAGCGCTTTAAGCGCGACGACTTCGTCGCACCACTCGCCCTCGCCGAACATTTCATTGAAGTCATCTGCCACCTTTGTGGACGACCACTCTCCGTCTGCCGCTAACCAGTCGTTCCCAAGGCAGTCAGTAAGCTTGATTGCAATCCTCCATTCAGCGGGAGAAAGAATTCTGGACGCACAATCCAAAATTCGCCAATAAAGGCGCGTATAATGGTTTATCACTGCCGATGGGCACCTCATCGGCATTTGCGCGTCATGAACAAACAAGGCATCGATCAAGCTGCTTGTAAGAGAAACAATAGTCTCTCTGCCAGCAAGGTTCCTTCTGGTGGCTTCAAGTCTCCAATCGTTGTCTCTGGCCTCAGCCGTCATCGTTCCTCCGATGGCGTTGCGTCAGTCTATTAAAGTAAATAAATAGCAAGCGTAGCCCGGATTGAGCGAAGCTAAATTCGGGGCTTTTGGTTTTCGGGGCTGGCCGCGACCCCGGGTTTCGCTGCGCTCACCCCGGGCTACGAACATCGCTTCCACGGCTTACGATCGTTCCCGCACCGGGTTGATCACCGGGACGCCGGCAAAATCCTTTTCGTTGTCGGTGACCACGGTGCAGCCGTTCGCGTCGGCGATGGCGGCCACGATGGTGTCGAGGGCGCTGCGCGGGCGGCCCTTTCGGCGGCCGTCGGCCATCAGGCGCGCCCAGACGAGCGCGACCGGCTCGTCGAAACCGAGAATGCGGCCGGCGAACAGCGCCTGCGGCCCCTGCGGTCCGGAAAACCAAGCGTCGAGTGTGTCGCGTCGCTTGCCCTTCGGCATCTCCAGAATGCCGCGGCGGATCTCGGCAAGCGTCAAGGTCGAGATGTAGAGGTCGTCGTCGGGCTGCCCGGCCATCCAGGCGAGCAGGGACGGCGACGGCACCGGCTTCGTGAACTGGCTGATGATGTTGGTGTCGAGCAGATACCGCATCGGAGGCGGCCGTCAGCCGAGGTCGACCTTTCGGCCACCTCCGCTATCCCGGCCGAAGGCGAGGCCGGACCCCGCGAGCGGTGACGCCAGCAGGGCCGCGGCGATGCCGCCGGTCGTCGGCGGTTCTCCGGAGATCGATCCCGCCACGACCGCGCGGAGCCGTTCGGCGTCCGGCGAATCCTCGGCGAGCTTCTTCGCCAGTCGCCGGATCAGGGCGCGGTCGCGGTCACGGCCGAGCACCTCGAAACGGGTGAGGCTCCGAGCGCCGAGACGGGATTCGTCCTTTGCCACTGCGCGCTTTTGCGGCTCGCCCATCGTCCGCCTCCTGGTCTGCCCGGTAATGTAACCCGGAATTCCGCCCGGACAATCCACGGTCTGCAGCAAGCGTAGCCCGGATCGAGCGAAGTGGCATCCGGGGCTTTTGGTTTCGGGGCTGGCCGCGGTTCCCCGGGTTTCGCTGCGCTCGGCCCGGGCTACGACGCTCGGGATACGGTCTCGCGATGAAGCTCGGAGCGCTTATTCCTGCGCCTCCTGCCAGTGCGGATGGGTGACGTAGGCCGTGACGGCGCCGTGCTCGTGGGCCTGGATCATGACGGCCGCGCCCTTGGGCATGTGGACCATCTCGCCCGGGCCGGCCGTGACCGTCCCGGCGTCGGACGTGACCGACAGCCGGCCCTCCAGGATCACCATGACGTCGTCGACCGCGAGCGTCTCGTCGAGGCGCTGGTTCGGTCCCCAGCGGCCGAACCCGATGGTGATCGGGGCGCCGTGGCGTTGGTCGACGACGTTGCCGGCGAACACCTCGGCGTCCTGGCCGGGCGAGCGCTCCAAGGCGGCGTCGGACAGGGCGAACTTGCGGACGGGCATGGATTTCTCCGGCGCGGTGCGGGGACGGGACGGCGACGAGGGTCGACGCACGACGCCGGGCCTGGTTCCGGCCCGGTCTCGATGCCCGCTCGCCCCCGACACCGACCGCCAGGGCGGCATCGACGGCGAGGTCGCCGTGTCGCGTCGGCCCCGCCGTCGTGGTCGAGACCCTGGTCCGGCCCGGTCCGGCATCGCGACGGTGCGCCTCGCCCCGGTCGGCTTCGGTCACCGAGGCATGGCCGTCGGTCCGGACGCGCCCGGGTGCGGCGACGTCACTCCGTGGTGATCTTCAGCCTGGTGGTTCCGGTGTAGCCGTAGACGTCGAAGAGGATCCCGAGAATCTCCCGGGCGATCGCGGTGTCGGTGAAGGCGTCGACCGGATAGCTGCGCGAGTAGTTCGGGGCGCGGCCCGGATCCGCGTAGCCGGCCTTGTGCAGACGTTCGATGCGCGACGGCGTGAGGATTGCGGCGAGCGCCGGCCAACTCTCGGCCGACTGCGCCTCGCAATAGATCGCGGTCGGCTGCGTCTCCGGCCCGCACTGCACGTAGCCGATGCCGGCCGAGAAGACGACGTACACGTTCTGGGTGCTGTTCAGCCGCAGCCGCTGGACTTCGGCCGCCACCGTGACGCCGTAGAGGTCGAAAAGACCCTCGGCCGAGCTCACCACCTGCGGCGTCTCGGCGTCGGGCTTGAAGGCGCAGGCCCGGATGGCGGTCGTGCGCATCGCCGGCGCGTCGTTGACGCTGCCGGCGAGGTTCTGGCTGAAGCCGGCGCGCGGCGGGCAGGGCAGGTCGGCGACCCATCGGGTGCTCAGCTCGATGCGGGCCGGCTTCGCGTCGTAGACCTCGGTGAGCACCTGCAGCACATGCGCGGCGATGCGGCTGGTCGGGATTTCGGCCGGAAACACCCGGACCGGGTTCCCGAAGCTCGGATCGACGACGAAGCCGAGCGTGGCCAGGCGGGCGAGCCGCTCCGGCGTCAGCACGCGGGAGAGCGACGGCTGCAAGGTGGCGCCGGCCGCCTCGCAGCGCATCTCGCGCCCCGGCAGCCGCCGGCACTGTACGAATGCATTGCCGTCCCAGATGGTCGCGTAGCCGACCCGACCCGGGCGCACCAGCGTGGTGACGTTCTGGAGGGCGTCGTCAATCTGAGCCGTAACGGCCGCCGCGGTCGTGGCGGCGGCGCCTCCCGGCGCCGGACCGGCCCCGAATGGTACCGCAGGCGGCGTCCCGGTGGCCGCGGGCCTATCCGGTGCGCCCGGCGCCTGTGCCAAAACGGCACCGCAACAGACGATCGTCAAGGCGTTCGCGAGCACGATCGTCGCCGCACGCCATGCTCCCATGGCTGCCCCCAAACCGGATGTCTGTCGATGCCGGCGCTACGGCGTGGCCTAATCACCACCCACCGCGAGCCGTGAACGTAAGTAGAACACAAGCCGCGCGCAGCGTCAATCCTCGGTTGTGTCGGCGTGTGGCGGCTGGTGCCTGCGCCGGGCGTTCAGCCCAACCGCTCGATCAGCGCCGTCGCGGCGGCCGGGTTCTTCGCCTTGGCGCCGCTGATCACGTAGAGGAACACGTCGCGTGGCCGCGCCCCGGCCGGCGGCAACGCCACCATCGACAGTCCGGGCGCCGCCGCGCCCGCCGCCCAGGCCTTTGCCCGTGCCGCCCAGGCGTCCAGAGCGGCGGCAGAATAGCCGGCGGCCTCGGTCTCCTGCGTCCCCATGATGCGGGCATAGACGAAATCGGCGGTCGGGTCGGCGATCTGCGGGTACTCGGAATCGCCGGCGACGACGATCGCGACGCCGTGCTTTCGGGCCAGCGCGACGAACTCCGGCACCGCGAAGCTCTCGTGCCGGGCCTCGATGGCGTGGCGGAGCGGCCGGCCGTCGAGGCGCTTCGGCAGCAGCGCCAGGAAGGCGTCGATGTCGTCCGGGTCGAACTTTTTGGTCGGTGCGAGCTGCCAGTTCACCGGCCCGAGTTTTTCGCCGAGTGCCGACACACCGCTCCCGAAGAACTTCTCCACCGAGCCGCCGGCCTCGGCCAAGATCCGGCGGTTGGTGGCGAAGCGCGGGCCCTTCAGGGCGAAGACGAAATCGTCGGGCGTCTCGTCGCGCCACTTGGCGAAGCTGTCGGGCGTCTGCGAGCGGTAGAAGGTGCCGTTGATCTCGATCGAGGTCAGGCGCGCGGCCGCGTAGGCGAGCTCCTGCTTCTGCGGCAGTTTTTCGGGATAGAACGTGCCGCGCCACGGCTCGAACACCCAGCCGCCGATGCCGATCCGGATGGTGCCCGGCCGCGCCGTCTTCGCTCGTCCACTCACCGTCGTCGCTCCTGCGTCGTCATCCCTCACGCCTGATAACGCGCTTCGAGCAGATCGAACTCCTGCATCAGCTTGGTCGCCACGGCGCTGCCGATCCGGCGCTCGATCAGGAGGCGCAGCACCGCCTCGCGCGAGGCCCGCACGGCGGCGACCCGCATCACCCGCTCGATCGCCTCGTCCTCGCGGGCCCGCACCGGGTCGTCACCCGAGCGGTTCTCGACCCGGGTGCGGTAGAGGTCCATCAGGCGCGAGGCGATCTCGACATAGCGGTCGGCGTCGGCGCGGCCCTCGGCCATGGCGTGCTGCACCTCCTCGATGCGGGCGATCGCGGCCTCGGCCGCCGCGATGCGGGCGAGGTCGTCCTCGGCGTCGGTCGACGGCTCGGCCGGCAGGTCGAGCCCGCGCATCGCCAGCGGCAGGCCGACGGCGGCGATCAGGATCGAGACGATGATCACGCCCATGGCGAGGAAGATCGCGAGGTCGCGGGCCGGGAAGGGATCGCCGCCCGGCAGCGCGGCCGGCAGGGTCAGCACCGCGGCGAGCGTCACGGCGCCGCGCGGGCCGGCGCAGGCGATGGCGATCGCCAGCCGCAGCAGGCTCGGCGCCGGCAGACCGAGCCGCCGCCAGGTGCGGAACCAGGTGATGCTCATCGACACGCCGGCCCACAGGAGCCGCAACGCCGTCAGCCCGAGCGCGATCACCAGCACGTAGCCGATCATCCAGAGCGGGTCCGAGGTGCCGGTGAGGCCGGCGCTCTGCTGCGCCTTCGGCCAGATCGCCGGAAGCTGCTCGCCGAGCAGCACGAACACGACGCCGTTGGCGGCGAACTGGATCATGTCCCACACGGCGCGCCGGCGCACTCTCGTGAGCGCCAGCGCCTGGCCCGTCGCCTCGACATAGCTCATGGTCACGCCGGCGCCGACCGCGGCGAGGATGCCGGAGCAGCCGGATTCCTCCGCCGTCAGATAGGCGGCGAACGGGATCAGCAGGCTCACCAGGATGTTGGAGCCCGAGTCCTCGCCGAAGCGGCGGCCGACGATCTCCTTCAGCCGCAGGATCGCCAGCGACACGCCGACCCCGACCGCGAGGCCGCCGGCCGCCACCCAGCCGAAGGTCAGCCCGGCCGCGAGCGGCGAGAACGTGCCGGTCGCCACCGCCGCGACGGCGAAGCGGAAGCAGACCAGGCCGGTCGCGTCGTTGAGCAGCGACTCGCCCTCCAGGATGTGCATCATCCGGCGCGGGATCGACACCCGCCGGGCGATCGCCGTGACGGCGATCGGGTCGGTCGGCGACAGCACGGCGGCGAGCGCGAAGGCGACGCCGAGCGGCATCGCCGGGATCAGCCAGTGGATGAAGAAGCCCATCCCGACCACCGTGAAGGCAACCAGGCCGAGCGCCAGCTCGAGCACGGTGGCGCGGTCCTTGAACAGCTCGTCCTTGGGGATGCGCCAGCCGTCGAGGAACAGGAGCGGCGGCAGCAGCAAGAGGAAGAACAGCTCGGCGTCGAACTCGACCCGGATGTCGGAGAAAAAGCCGATGGCGGCCCCGAAGGCGATCTGCACCAGCGGCCGCGGCACCGCGATCGGCAGCATGCGCGAGGCGGAGCTCGACACGACGACGACGAGCAGCAGGATCAGGACGGTGGTGACGGCGGACACGCTGCTTCGATCCTCCGCGCGGCGGCGGCTTTTTCGGGTGGGGCTCGCCGAGGTGCGGCCGCATCGAGACCGGAACCAGCGCGAGCGTCAACGGTCTTGACCGCCGATCACGGCGAACGGCGAGGCTTTTTTCAATCCTGCAATGTGCATGCCGAGGCGGGATGCGGCCGGCCCGGCACCGCAGCGGGGTTACCCGCCGGGCACGAATCGGGGATGCAGGCGAGAACGCGGTTCGGCGAAGCGGGAGCGACGATCATGGGAGCCGGGAAGCCTGTCGTCATGTACGGCATCAAGGCTTGCGACACGATGAAGAAGGCGCGCGCCTGGCTCGACCAGCACGGCGTCGCCTACGACTTCCACGACTACAAGAGCCGCGGCATCGACGCGGCGCGGCTCGCCGGCTGGGCGAAGAAGGTGGGCGTCGAGCGGCTCGTCAACAAGGCCGGAACGACGTTCAAGAAGCTGCCCGACGCCGACAAGGCGGACCTCACCGAGGCGAAGGCGATCCGCCTGATGCTGGCGCAGCCCTCGATGATCAAGCGCCCGGTGCTGGAGATCGGCGACGCCGTCGTGGTCGGCTTCTCGCCCGAGACTTACGCGAAGACGTTCGGCTGACGTTCAGCGCAGCGTCCGCTGACATCGACCCACACTCCGCTCATGCCCGCGCAGGCGGGCATCCAGGGGCCTCTCTGCCGTGTCACCCCTGGGTCCCTTGCTTTCGCGGGGACGAGCGGACATCGGGGCCGCTTCACAGCAACCGAAAACCGCTCTTGCGAGACGCGGGGCGTCAGGGCGCCGCGGCGGCGCGCCGCGCCCGCACCATCCGCACGATCGTCGAGATCATGGCGAGCGCGATGGCGGTCTCCAGCAGGGTGCCGCCGATCGAGCCGGACAGCAGGTTGTTGGCGAGCCACATCAGGCAGCAGCCGAGCATGACGAGGCGCATCGGGATGCCGCGCAGCAGGAACATCGCCAGCGTGCCGAAGCTCGACGCCGCGACCGGCAGCCAGCCGGTCCAGTGCGTCACCACCTGGGAACCGATCGCCACCAGGATCACCACGACGGCGACGGCGAGCAAGGGCGAGCGGGTGCGCAGCGCCAGAAACGAGCGGATCGCCGACACGGTCGCGGTCGCCGCCGCCGGGATGTTGCCGAGCATGAAGAAGTGCACCGCATAGGCGATGCACTGGGCGCCGTTGAACAGCTTCAGCGGACGGTCGCGCGTCTGCATGAAGGCGATCATGCCGAGCGCGAAGGAGACGTATCCGGCGATCTGGGCCGGCGAGAGGAAGTCCATGTCGAAGCCATCCGGGCGCGGCCGCCGACGCTCGCGGGCGCAGGCGGACCATAGGCCGGCGGCGGAGTCGGTCAATGCGGGCGCACGAATGGCAGGGCAGCGTCCTATAGGCGCTCGCTCGCGTGCGAGGGCAGGCCCTCTCGATCGTCGTCGTCCGCGCAGGGCTATGCATATCCCGTCATTCCGGGGCGCGCCGACGGCGCGAACCCGGAATCCAGCGGCGAGCTCCGGGGGGCTGGGCTGGATTCCGGGTTCGCGGACCGGCGGTCCGCGCCCCGGAATGACCGGCGACGTTTCGGGACGACGAAAGCCCGTCGACCGTCCTCACCGCTTCTGCAGCTTCTCGTATTTCTTGACGACGCGCTCGCGCTTCAGGCGCGACAGCCGGTCGATCCAGAAGCAGCCGTCGAGCTGATCGATCTCGTGCTGCAGGCACACGGCGAGCAGCCCGTCCGCCTCGCCCGTGTGGGTCAGGCCGTCGAGATCCTGCCACCGCAGTTTTATGCGCGCCGGTCGCTCGATCTCCTCGCTCACCCCGGGCATCGAGACGCTGCCCTCCTGGTGCGGCGCCGTCTCGGGCGACGACCAGGTGATCACCGGGTTGACGAAGGTGCGGGCGCCGTCGGCGAACGAGGTCTCGATCACCACGACGCGCTGCAGGACGCCGATATGCGGGCCCGTGATGCCGATGCCGGGCGCCGCCCGCATCGTGTCGAGCAGGTCGGCGGCGAGCGCGCCGAGATCGTCGTCGAACGCCTCGACCTCGGCGGCGGGCGCGCTCAGCCGCGGGTCGGGAAACTTCACGATGGGACGCACCGGCACGGATCACCTCGGTGGGGGTAAGGAGGCGGACACAGAGGCGCGACTGTAGCGCCGGCGCCGGGCGGGGCGGAAGGCCGGTCGCGTCGGTCGGCGCCGCAGCGGAACCGGGCCGAGCGGCCCCCGTTACCAACCCGACCGTCATGGTCCGACGTGACGCCAGCCGCAAGAGCCAGGAGCGGGCCCGCATGATCAGCGACCTCTGGTACAAGAACGCCGTGATCTACTGCCTCTCCGTCGAGACCTTCATGGACGCGAACGGCGACGGGGTGGGGGACTTCGAGGGGCTCACCCGGCGCCTCGATTATCTCCAGGGGCTCGGCGTCACGGCGGTGTGGCTGATGCCGTTCCAGGTGTCGCCGCAGCGCGACGACGGCTACGACGTGTCGGACTACTACGCCGTCGATCCCCGTTACGGCACGCTCGGCGATTTCGTCGAGTTCACCCACGCCGCCAAACAGCGCGGCCTGCGGGTGCTGATCGACCTCGTGGTCAATCACACCTCGATCGATCATCCGTGGTTCCAGGAGGCGCGGCGCGACCCGGGCTCGAAATATCGCGACTGGTACGTGTGGTCGAAGAAGAAGCCGAAGAACGCCAACGAGGGGATGGTGTTTCCGGGCGTGCAGAAGACCACCTGGACCTACGACGACGCCGCCCAAGCCTACTACTTCCACCGCTTCTACGACCACCAGCCCGATCTCGACACGTCGAACCCCGCTGTGCAGGCCGAGATCCTGAAGATCATGGGCTTCTGGATTCAGCTCGGCGTCTCCGGCTTCCGGATGGACGCGGTGCCGTTCGTCATCGGCACCAAGGGCGCCGACGTGACGACGTCGACCGAGCAGTTCGACATGCTGCGCACGTTCCGCGAGTTCATGCAGTGGCGGCAGGGCGACAGCATCGTGCTGGCCGAGGCCAACGTGCTGCCCGAGACCGACATGGACTACTTCGGCCGCGACGGCGACCGCATGCACATGATGTTCAACTTCCAGGTCAACCAGAACCTCTTCTACGCGCTCGCCAGCGCCGACACGCGGCCGCTGGTCAAGGCCATGAAGGCGACCAAGCAGCGGCCGGCGACGGGGCAGTGGGGCCAGTTCCTGCGCAATCACGACGAGCTCGATCTCGGCCGGCTGGAGGAGGATCAGCGCGAGGCCGTGTTCGCCGCCTTCGGGCCGGAGAAGCACATGCAGCTCTACGACCGCGGCATCCGCCGGCGGCTGGCGCCGATGCTGGGCGGCGACCAGCGCCGGCTCGAGCTCGCCTACAGCCTGCAGTTCACGCTGCCCGGCACGCCCGTCATTCGCTACGGCGACGAGATCGGCATGGGCGACGATCTCGACCTGCCGGAGCGCAACTGCGCCCGCACGCCGATGCAATGGTCGACCGAGCCGAACGGTGGCTTCACCAAGAGCGACAAGCCGGTGCTGCCGGTGATCTCGGGCGGGCCGTGGGGCTACGAGCACGTCAATGCCGCTACCCAGCGCCGCGATCCCGAATCGCTGCTGAACTGGACCGAGCGCATCATCCGCATGCGAAAAGAGGTGCCGGAGGTCGGCTGGGGCGACTTCACCGTGATCACGACGCGCGATCCGGCCGTGCTCGTGATGCGCTACGACTGGCACGACAACGCCGTGCTGTTCGTCCACAACTTCGCCGACACGCCGCGCGAGGTGGCGTTCGCGACCGGGATCGCGGGAGAGCACGGTCGCAGACTCGTCGATCTGCTCGGCGACGATCATCTGGCGTGCGAGGAGGACGGCAAGCACCGGCTGGTGATCGAAGGCTACGGCTATCGCTGGTACCGGGTCGGCGGCCTCGACTATCTGCTCCGGCGCAACGAGATCGATGTCGCCGCAATCCGGGTGTCGAATCACCGGTCCAAGTAAGGCCCTGAGTGATCACATCGGGTCACGTCGGCGAGAGGCCTCCGCTTCGTCACGTCCGTGCCCTCGTTCGGACGATCTTCCATATCCACGCACCGCGTCGCCCGTGGTGACGGCGCGAAACCGCTGTCGCCATGCGCACCTGCGGGCTGCGACGGGGGCTGCTGCTTCGCCGTGCCGAGGCGGTGCCATGCCACCCGCCGCCGCATCGCCTCGAAATGGTCACGCGGTTTTCGTCGCGCCTTCGCAAGCCACCGGTAGGGCTGTCCACACTGAACGAAGGAAGGACCCCCGCCATGGGACTGCTGATGATCCGCTGCCCCGAGACCGGACGCGCCGTGTCGACCGACATCACGGTCAGCCGCGAAGCGTTCGCGGCCATGCCGGTCTTCTTCAGCCGCAGCTTCTGTCCCTATTGCCGGACCACGCACGAATGGTTCGCGAAGGACGCTTGGGTGGCCGAGGCCGTCACATCGAGCCGCGGCCCGGCCGATCAGCGGGGTGACCCGCGAGGCGATCATCGAGGTGATCATCGGGGCGATCATCGCGGTGATCGCCAGGTTGCGTGATGGCGTATAATCCAGTCGTCGCAGGTATCCGGGGCTAAAAAATGCCCATGGATGCGTCCAGTCCACTTGTCGACAGGATGGTTTTACTGTCCTCGGACAATTTTCGGATTGGTGTCCGCAATACCCCTTCCGGGAAACCGCGGCTGTGCAGGTCCGAGTCTCCCGCTAAGGTTCAACTCGACCCGCTGTCCGAACCGATCCGAGCCCGAGGCGACCGCCGTGGCGTTGCGGGTCAGCTCCGGGCGGCGGGGCCGAGGGACCCCTCTGCGGACGTTTGAGACCGGGCGTCTGTGGCGTCGAAGGTCGCGTGCCGCGACGAGCCTGTAGCGTCGAGTGGCCTCGTCACGCGGCACGCAC
Source organism: Rhodoplanes sp. SY1 (assembly GCF_046000175.1). NCBI lineage: Bacteria > Pseudomonadati > Pseudomonadota > Alphaproteobacteria > Hyphomicrobiales > Nitrobacteraceae > Rhodoplanes > Rhodoplanes sp. SY1. The sequence continues at coordinate 73,329 of NZ_JBEOMB010000025.1, read as the reverse complement.
TTCGTCAGCACACCGGCGCGTCGTCGCGCGCCCGCATCACGACCCTGGGTCAGGCCGCACGCACCTCATGCGGCCCGCACCTCATGCGGCCCGCACCGTCGCCAGAAACGTCTGCACCTCGTTGCGAAGCTGATTGCTCTCCATGGCGAGCTGACCGGCGGCGCTGAGCAGCTCGCTCGATGCGGCGCCAGTCTCTTCCGCCCCGCGGCTGACCTCGGTGATGTTCTGCGCGACCTCGCCGGTGCCGTGCGCCGCCTGCTGGATGTTGCGCGAGATCTCCGACGCGGCCGCCCCCTGCTGCTCGACGGCGGCCGCGATCGCCGCGGCGACCTCGGCGATCTGGCCGATGGTGCCCGAGATCTCCTTGATGGCGCCGACCGAATCCTGCGTCGCCGCCTGCATGGCGGAGATCTGGGCCGAGATCTCGCCCGTCGCCTTGGCGGTCTGGCCGGCCAGCGCCTTCACCTCGTTCGCGACCACGGCGAAGCCCTTGCCGGCCTCGCCGGCGCGGGCCGCCTCGATGGTCGCGTTGAGCGCCAAGAGATTGGTCTGCTCGGCGATGTCGGTGATCAGCTTCACCACGTCGCCGATGCGCTGTGCCGCGATCGACAGGGCGCCGATCCGGTCGTCGGTCTTGGCCGCCTGGCTCACCGCCGCGTCGGCGATGCGGCTCGAGCTCTGCACCTGGCGCGAGATCTCGCCGATCGACGCGGTCAGCTCGTTGGTCGCGGCGGCGACCGCCTGGACGTTGCTGGACGCCTCGCCGGAGGCGGCCGTCACGGTCGCCGATTTCTGTCGGGTGACGTCCGCCGTGCGGGTGAGCGTCGTCGCGGTCGCCTCCAGCTCGGTCGCCGAGGCCGAGACGGCCCCGATGATGCCGCCGACCGCCTGCTCGAAGTGGTCGGCCAGCCGCACCATGTCGGCTTTTCGGGCGGTCACGGCGCGCGCCTCGGCGGCGTTCTGCTCGGCCTCGAGCCGCTCGCGTTCCACGGCGTGCTCCTTGAACACCTCGACGGCGCGGGCCATCAGGCCGATCTCGTCGCCGCGGTCGAGCGACGGCACCGCGATCGCATGGTCGCCCTCCTGCAGCCGCCCCATCACCCGGCTCAAGGAGACGAGCGGCCGGATCTGCCAGCGCAGCACGGCATAGAGCAGGCCGCCGATCACGGCCGCGGCGAGCAGCGCCTGCAGCGCGATGTTGCGGATCAGCACGTCGAGCATGCTGAGGAAGTCGCTCTTCTTCAGGCCGACGAACAGCACCCCGATGGTGGCGCCGGACGAATCCTTGATCGGGTCGTAGGCGGTGAAATAGGCCTCGCCGAGAATGTCGGCCTCGCCCCGATAGGGCTGACCGCGCACCAGCACGGCGTCGTGCGCCGCTCCCACGAGCTTGGTGCCGACGGCGCGGCCGCCGTCGGGCTTGCGCACATTGGTCGCGACGCGGGTGTCGCGCTTGAACACCGTCGCGACGCCGCCGACCAGCGTCTGCACGCGATCGACCAGCGCGGTGTCGCCGTCGAGCGGGCGGCTGCCTGCCATCAGGCGATCGCCGTCCATCCGCAGCGCGCCGGCCCCGCGCAGCACCTCCCAGGCGACCCGCATGTTCGATTCCTGGCGTGCCTGCGCCTGGGCCTGCAGCTCCGCGTCGACCTGATGCGAGACGACGAGGACGAGCCCCCCGCAGAGCAGGCCGATGCCGGCAACCGTGAGCAGCGCGATCTTGGTCGGCAACGAGATTCGGCTGATGAACGAAAACGCTTTCACGGAATGCTCCAGGCGTGAAACGGGTCGTGACGAATGCGGCGGCGACGCCCGGCGGGCGCGCGGCGAAGCGAATCGGCTTCGGCGGGGCGGGCAGGCGATCGATCGTGCCGCGTCGCGCACGCGATCCTGTTGCTCTGTCTACAGATTGAAAAGACTCCCTCAGCCGTTAAGATCGGCTGAACGGCGGCCGGCCGAGGCTCGCGTTCACCGCCCGTCACCCATGCGAAGATCGCGATTGTGCGCCGTCTCAGCCGGCGGATTCGCCGGTCGCCTCGGGATGCCGCTCGAGGTAGTCCGCCACGAAGGAGCACTGCGGCACGATCCGCAGCCCGCGCGCCCGCGCGGCGTCGAGCGCGCCGGCGATCAGGCGCGTCGCGATCCCCTGACCGCGCAGCCGCCACGGCACCTCGGTGTGCGTGAAGATCATGGCGCCGTCGGCGATCCGGTAATGCGCGACGGCCAGCGCGTCGCCCTCACCGAGCTCGAAACGGGCGAGGGCAGGGTTGTCGCGAACCGTCTCGGTCATGGGCGATGCTCTCGGCGGATGAAGGGGGAGGGCGCGACGGTGCGGGCGCCCCCGATGGCCGGACGTTTCGATGCAAACGGACGCCGGCTCGACTCATGTCGTGCGGCGCCGAGGCCGGCGCAAGCCGGCACCCCGAGCAGGCCGGAGTCGGAGCGTCGTGGGATTTCGAGGCACGCCCGAACGAAAAAAAGGGCGGTCCGTGAGGACCGCCCAATTCCGTCGCGCCACTCACCCCCGTGAAGCGGCGCCAACGGTGTCTTTGTACGCGGTCCCGGATGGCCGATCTTTGATTCAGATCAGGGCGGTGCAGAATCTTGTGCTGCGCCGCCGAAGGGGCCGGGTGCGTCGTTCAGCGGCGGTTGAACCAGGCCCGGATCGCCTGCATGCGGTCGATCGAGGTGTCGCGCTCGCTCTGCGGCTCGCAGGCCGCGACGCCGCGGTCGCGGACCTCGCCGTTGCGGTTGTCGAAGCCGAGGCGCTGGCACTGCTTGGCGGCGTCTGGTGCGAGGCGAATCGTGCCTTCCGTGCCGATCCGGGCCGGGGCGGCACCGGTGGCGCGGGGCAACAGCGCCGCGCCAATGGTGATGCCGGTCCCGACCAGCACGACGCCCGCCGTCACGGCGACGACGGTCCTGGGCTTGCAACCCGCGAGGCGGGGAAGGCGAACTCGGGCAGGGCGCATGGCGATTGACCGTTCTGGTCGAGCGACGCGCGAGGCTAACCCAGCCGGGGTTAACACCTTATTCCGGTTGTGACCCGGATGCCGGACATTCCGGCGGCCGTCTTCTTTCCGGCTCATTTACCTTGAAAAACTGTTGTCGTTCCGCACGCCGTGGCATCGCTGTAACGTGCGGACGGGACTGTCCGCGACTCGTCGAGACGCGGCGGTCCGGGCGTGGGCGACCGCCGTCCTGTTCCGGGGGGAACGGGCGGACCGACGGGCCGACGCCGGTGAAGGGTGTATGGAGGGGGGATCCTCGTCGGATGATCCGGGGGGAGATGCGGGGACGGTGGGCCCGGCTGGCGCGCGTCGGCGCGGCCGCCGGCGCGAGCATGCTGCTGGCCCAATGCACGGCCGGCAATGGCGGCCTGTTTCCACAGATCGATCCGCGTTACGGCGTCGCCGCGAGCCCGCGCGTCGTCGAGCCCGGCCAGCCCATCCCGAAGGGCGGCGGCGGCTATCGCATCGGCAAGCCCTACGTGGTCGGCGGCCGCATGTACGTGCCCGAGGAGGACGTGAACTACCGCGCCGAGGGCCTCGCCTCCTGGTACGGCAACGATTTCCACGGCCGCCGCACCGCCAATGGCGAGGTCTACGACATGCACAGCATGTCGGCCGCCCATCCGACCCTGCCGATGCCCAGCTATGTGCGGGTCACCAATCTCGGCAACAGCCGCTCGATCATCCTGCGGGTCAACGACCGCGGGCCGTTCCATCAGGGCCGCCTGATCGACGTGTCGATCAAGGCCGCCGACATGCTGGGCTTCCAGAAGAACGGCACTGCGCGGGTGCGGGTCGAGTATGTCGGCAAGGCGCCGCTCGAAGGCTCCGACGACGGAATCCTGATGGCGACGCTGCGCGAGGGCACCCCGGCGCCGCCGCCGTCGCTGGTGATGGTCGCGGCGACCCGTCCCTTCGTGCCGGCGCTGCGCGGCGTCGGGGCGGCGCCACCGCCGCCGCGGTCCGGCGTGCCGATGCCGCCCGAGCGGCCGTTCAGCCTCGGCCTCGACGACCAGCCTGCGCCGCCGTCGCGCGGCTATGGCCGCAGCTCGCAACGGACCCCGGCCGACGAGAAGCCGCCCGTGCTGGCGGCCGGCCGTGATCCCAAGCCGGTGCGCGTGACCACGGTGCGCACCGTTCCGGTCTCGCCCCCGAACCGCCCGGCGCCGGCGCTCGCCGCCGTCGAATCGCGTGCCGCCGGCGCTCCCACCGCCGTGATGACCGGCCGCGGGCTCTACTGATCCGCGAGTATCCTGACGCAACGGTCTAGCCAATCACGATTTTTTGCATTCTGGCCCGGACCGCCATTGTTCCGGCCGCCGTGCCGCGCCATTGTTCCGGCCAACTCTTCCCGGATGCGAAGGCGATGGATGCGATGCTTCGACGGCTAGCGGCGGCGTGGGCGTGGCGTTCGGGCCGCGCGCTCGCCGGCGTCCTGGTCCTGACCCTCGCCTTGGTGGCGGCGGCGACGGCCGCCAACAACTCGGTCACCGGGCAGAAGAAGGACGAGGGCGGCTTCCAGACCGCCGCCCCCTACGCCATCCTGATCGACGCCGAGACCGGCACCGTCCTCTACGAGAAGGCGGCCGACACCGCGACGGCGCCGTCGAGCCTCCTCAAGCTGATGACCGCCGAGGTCGTCTTCAACGAGATCAAGGCCGGCCGCGTCACCCTCGACCAGGAGTTCCAGGTCAGCGAGGACGCCTGGCGGCGCGGCGGCGCGCCCTCGCACACGTCGTCGATGTTCGCGCCGATCCACAGCCGGGTGCGGGTCGAGGATCTGCTGCGCGGGCTGATCATCCAGTCCGGCAACGACGCCGCGATCGCCCTCGCCGAGGGGATCGCCGGCAACGAGCGCAGCTTCGCCGAGATGGCGACCCGGCGGGCGCGCGAGATCGGCCTGACGCGCTCGACCTTCGGCAACGCCACCGGGCTGCCCGATCCCGGCAACCAGGTGACGATGCGCGAGCTCGCCAAGCTCGCCCAGCACATCATCAAGACCTATCCGGACTTCTATCCGATCTACGGCGAGCGCGAGTTCACCTGGAACAAGATCCGCCAGCTCAACCGCAACCCGCTCTTGCCGCTCAACATCGGCGCCGACGGCATGAAGACCGGCTTCACGGCGGACGGCGGCTACGGCCTCGTCGGCTCGGCCGTGCAGAACGGCCTGAGGCTGATCGTTGCGATCAACGGGCTGAAGACCGCCAAGGACCGTGCCGACGAGGGCAAGCGCCTGCTCGACTGGGGCTTCTCCGGCTTCGAGGCGCGCCCGCTGTTCGCCGACGGCCAGGTGATCGGCGACGCTAAGGTGTTCGGCGGCGCCCAGGGCAGCGTGCCGCTGGTCGCCGACAAGGCCGTCTCGGTGCTGGTGCCGAAGAACACGACCGACCGCATCTCGGCCCGGATCGTCTATACGGGTCCGGTCCGGGCGCCCGTCGCGGAGGGCCAGCGGGTCGGCCAGCTGCGGGTCATCCGGGGCGACAATGTCACGCTCGAAGTGCCTCTGAAGGCGTCGGAAAGCGTCGAGGTCGGCAACCTGCCGCAGCGCGCCGTCGACGTCGTCACCGAGGTGGTCATTGGCTGGCTCAAGGCCGGCTTTTCGCGGATCTAGAGCGGCGTTTTGGGTAGAACCGGGGTCAGTGGTCCGCTCGACCCCGGGAAGGCGGAACCCAAGGCCCGGACGGACGGCCTGGGGGCGCGGCCTCCTGGATTCCCGCTTGCGCGGGAATGAGCGGAGTTCGGGGCCAGTGCGGACTGCGCTGGCGCCGCGGCGGAGTCGGAGATGCGCGGAAAGTTCATCACGTTCGAGGGCGGGGAGGGGTCGGGCAAGTCGACCCAGGCGGCGCTGCTCGTCACCCGGCTGCGGCGGCTCGGCATCGCCGTGGTGCAGACCCGCGAGCCCGGCGGCTCGCCGGGCGCCGAGGCGGTGCGGCACGTGCTGCTCAGCGGCGCCGCGAAGCCGCTCGGCGCCGAGACCGAGGCGATGCTGTTCGCCGCCGCCCGCGCCGACCATCTGGACACGACCATCCGGCCGGCGCTGGCGCGCGGCGCCTGGGTGGTGTGCGACCGCTTCGCCGATTCGACCCGCGTCTACCAGGGTGCCGTCGGCAAGGTCGACCCGGCTGTGATCCGGGCGCTGGAGCGCGTCACGGTCGGCGACACGGTGCCGGACCTGACCCTGGTGCTCGATCTGCCGGCCGAGGCCGGGCTCGCCCGCGCGGCTCGCCGGCGCGAGGGCGCCGACGCCGACCGGTTCGAGGCCGAGGACGTGTCGTTCCACGCCCGCCTGCGCGAGGCCTATCGGGCGATTGCCGCTGCCGAGCCCGGACGCTGCGCCGTCATCGACGCGAGCCCGGCGCCGCAGCGCATCTCCGACGAGGTGTGGACCGTGGTGTGCGCGCGGCTCGGCGCCGCCCAGGTGCACACCCCCGGGGTCGACGCCGACGAGGGCGACACCAGCACGAGCAACGCCGGCACGATCGATCCCGAGTCGGGCGGCGCGTCGCGCCGGGCTGCCCTCGGCGCGGCCGTGCCGTGAGCAAGGCGCCGCGCGCCGCGCGCGAGGAGCGACTCGTCCCCCATCCGCGCGAGACCCTCGACCTCGTCGGCCACGCCGCCGCCGAGGCGACGCTGCTCGGCGCCTACAAGTCCGGCCGGGTGCCGCATGCCTGGTTGGTGGGCGGGCCGGCCGGCATCGGCAAGGCGACGCTCGTCTACCGCTTCGCCCGCTTCGTCCTCGCCCATCCGGATCCGGCGTCGCCCGCCGTGCAGGCCGCGACCTCGCTGGCGCTGCCGCCCGACCATCCGGTGGTGCGGCGGGTGGCGGCCGACACCGAGGGCGCGCTGCTCGCGCTGGAGCGGACGCCGGGCGAGAAGAGCGACACGGTGCGCACCGTCATCACGGTCGACCAGGTGCGCGAGACGGTCGGCTTCTTCGGCGCCACGGCGACGGGCGGCGGCTGGCGGATCTGCGTCGTCGACGCCGCCGAGGAGCTGAAATACCCCGAAGGCGCCAATGCGCTGCTGAAGATTCTGGAGGAGCCGCCGCGGCGCGCGCTGCTCCTCCTGGTGAGCCATTCGCCCGGCCGGCTCTTGCCGACCATCCGGTCGCGCTGCCGCATGCTGGCGCTGCGGCCGCTGTCCGCGTCCGAGGTGGCGACGGCCGCCGCTGCGGCGCTCGGCCGTGACCCGGGCGACGCCGGGCTCGCCGACGCGGCGGCCGCGGCGGACGGCTGCGTCGCCCGCGCCATCGCGCTGTCGGGCGGGTCGCTCCTGGCGTTGCGCGAGAAGGTGGCGGCGCTGCTCGCCGACCTGCCGCGCCCGGACCCGCGCGGCCTGCACGCGCTCGGCGACGCGCTGGAGCGGGCCGACCGCGAGACCGTGGAGGCCTTCGTCGACACGGTGCGCGACTGGCTGTCGGCGCAGCTGCGGCGCGGCGCGCCGGCGCCGGCCCGCCTCGCCCCCTACGCCGAGGCGTGGAGCCGGCTCGACGCCGCCGCCCGCGACGTCCTCACCCTCAACCTCGACCGCCGCGCGCTGGTCTTCGCGGTGTTCGGCTGGCTTGCCGAGGCGGCACGGGGTTGATACCCAGGCCCGGGCGAGAGGGCTCACGAACCTCATGGTGAGGAGCGCTCCGAAGGAGCGCGTCTCGAACCATGTGGCCGCCCTCGTCCTTCGAGACGCGGCCTTCGGCCGCTCCTCAGGATGAGGGCGGATCGAGTTCTTGGCGCGGTCGCGCGCCCGAGAAATTGCGAGCTGCAGAACAATGGCCTCCAAGCGCTACTACCTCACGACCGCCATCGCCTATCCGAACGGGGCGCCGCACATCGGCCATGCCTACGAGGTGATCGCCACCGACGCGATCGCCCGCTTCATGCGGCTCGACGGCTACGACGTGCACTTCCTCACCGGCACGGACGAGCACGGCCAGAAGATGGTGCAGACGGCCGCCAAGGAGGGCTTGGCCGCGCGAGATCTCGCCGACCGCAACGTCGCGCTGTTCCGCGCCATGGACGAGAAGCTGAACATCTCGCATGACGACTTCATCCGCACCACGGAGGAGCGCCACCACCGCTCCTCCAAGGCGATCTGGGAGCGGATGAAGGCGAACGGCGACGTCTATCTCGACAAGTACGAGGGCTGGTACTCGGTGCGCGACGAGGCGTTCTACGCCGAGAGCGAGACCCAGCTCGACCAGAACGGCACCCGCGTCTCGACCAAGACCGGCACGCCGGTCGAGTGGGTCGCCGAGGAGAGCTGGTTCTTCAGGCTGTCCGCCTATCAGCAGAAACTGCTCGACCTCTACGAACGGGTGCCCGACTTCGTGCTGCCCAAGGAGCGCCTCAACGAGGTCGCGAGCTTCGTGCGCGGCGGCCTTCAGGATCTGTCGATCTCGCGCACCACCTTCGACTGGGGCATCCCGGTGCCCGGCGACGAGAAGCACATCATGTATGTGTGGGTCGACGCGCTGACCAACTACATCACCGGCGTCGGCTTCCCCGACACCGACAGCGCCATGTTCCAGAAATACTGGCCGGCCGACCTGCACGTGATCGGCAAGGACATCGTGCGCTTCCACGCCGTCTACTGGCCGGCCTTCCTGATGTCGGCCGGGGTCGACGTGCCGCGCCGCGTGTTCTCGCACGGCTTCCTGTTCAACCGCGGCGAGAAGATGTCGAAATCGGTCGGCAACGTGATCGATCCGATCGCGCTCGCCGACGCCTACGGGGTCGATCAGCTCCGCTACTTCTTCCTGCGCGAGGTGCCGTTCGGCCAGGACGGCAACTACTCGCACGAGGCGATCGTCAACCGCATCAACGCGGATCTGGCAAACGACCTCGGCAACCTGGCGCAGCGCTCGCTGTCGATGCTGGGCAAGGCGTTCAAGGGCGTGATGCCGACGCCCGGCGCGTTCACCGACAACGACAAGACGATCCTGGCCGCCACCGACGCGCTGGTCGGCAAGGCGCGCGAGCACATGGCGACCCAGCAGATCCATCAGGTGCTGAACGCCGTGTGGGCCGTCGTCGCCGACGCCAACCGCTATTTCGCGGGCGAGGCGCCGTGGGCCTTGGCGAAGACCGATCCGGTGCGGCAGGGCACGGTGCTCTACGTCACGGCCGAGGTGCTGCGCCAGGTCGCCATCCTGGCCCAGCCCGTGATGCCGACCGCGTGCGGCAAGCTGCTCGACATCCTCGCCGTGCCGGCCGACGCCCGCGATTTTTCGCGGCTCGGCGGCGCGACGCGGATCGCGCCGGGCAGCCAGCTCCCGCCGCCCAGCCCGGTGTTCCCGCGCTGGATCGAGCCGGCGACGGAGTGAGAGCGTTGACCGTCAGCCACAGCCTGCGTCCTCGTCCTGAGGAGCCCGCGACAGCGGGCGTCTCGACGGACGCGGCCTCGGAGCCGGGCACGCACGGGCCGCATCCTTCGAGACGCCGCCTTCGGCGGCTCCTCAGGATGAGGTCGGAGTCATTCGGTCGCGGACCGACCGCGGAGTGACCGGAATGCTGGTCGACAGTCACTGCCATCTCGACTTCCCCGACTTGGCCGACGATCTCGACGGGATCGTCGCGCGCGCCCGTGCCGCCGGGGTCGGCCGGATGGTCTCGATCTCCACCCGCGTGCGCCGGCACGACGCGCTCCTGACGATCGCCGAGCGCTACGACGAGGTCGTCTGCTCGGTCGGCACCCATCCGCATCAGGCCGGCGAGGAGCAGGACGTCACGCTCGCCGAGCTGCTCGAGCGAGCGGCGCACCCGAAGGTCGTCGCCATCGGCGAGGCCGGGCTCGACTACTTCTACGACTACGGCCCGCGCGACCTCCAGGAGGCGGGCTTTCGCATGCATGTCGAGGCGGCGCGGCGCACGGGGCTGCCGCTGGTCATCCACTCGCGCGAGGCGGATGCCGACATGCAAAAGATCCTGGAGGAGGAGGCGGGGCGGGGGCCGTTCACGGCCGTGCTGCACTGCTACACGGGCGGGCGGGAACTCGCGTTCCGGGCCGTGGAGCTCGGCCACTACGTGTCGTTCACCGGCATCGTCACCTTCAAGAAGTCCGAGGAGCTGCGCGCGCTCGCCGCCGACCTTCCGGCCGACCGCATTCTCGTCGAGACCGACGCGCCGTACCTGGCACCCGGAAAGTTCCGCGGCAAGCGCAACGAGCCCGCCTATGTCGTGGAGACCGCGAAGGTGCTGGCCGAGGCCTGTGGCGTGACGCCGGAGGCGTTCGCGGCGCAGACGACCGAGAACTTCTTTCGGCTGTTCTCGAAGACGCCGCGGCCGGCGGAGGCGGGGACGTGAGCCTCCGACGACGTCCTCCGCTCGTCCCCGCGAAGGCGGGGACCCAGCGCAACACCACTGGATTCCCGCTTGCGCGGGAATGAGCGGAGTATGGGGCAAGGCGAGTCGACGAACGCGGAGTCCGACATGACGCTGACGGTCACGATCCTCGGCTGCGGCTCGTCGGGCGGGGTGCCGCGGCCGGCGCTCGGCTGGGGCGTGTGCGATCCCGAAAACCCGAAGAACCGGCGCCGGCGCTGCTCCCTCCTGGTCGACCGCGCCGGCCCCGAAGGGACGACCCGCGTGCTGGTCGACACCTCGCCGGACTTGCGCGAGCAACTCATCGACGCCGGGGTCGAGTGGCTCGACGCCATCCTCTACACCCACGAGCATGCCGACCACACCCACGGCATCGACGATCTGCGCGGCCTGTTCATCAAGCGCCGCAAGCGGCTCGACTGCTATCTGGACGAGGCGACCTGGCGGGTGATGTTCGCGCGCTTCGGTTATTGCTTCGTCACGCCGCCGGGCAGCCAGTATCCGCCGATCTGCAACGAGCACCGCATCGCGCCGGGCCATCCCGTCACCATCCACGGGGCGGGTGGCGCCGTGACGGCGCTGCCGTTCGTGCAGGACCACGGCGACATTCCCTCCCTCGGCTTCCGGTTCGGCGGCGTCGCCTACTCGGCCGATCTCGTCGACATGCCGGAGGAGAGCGCCGCGCTCCTGCACGGCCTCGACCTCTGGATCGTCGATTCGCTGCGCGACCGCCCGCATCCGAGCCATTTCTCGGTCGACCAGGCGCTCGCCTGGATCGACCGGCTGAAGCCGAAACGCGCGATCCTCACCAACCTGCACAGCGATCTCGACTACGCCGAGCTGAAGGCGCGGCTGCCGGCCGGCGTCGAGCCCGCCTATGACGGCATGCGCGTGCGGCTCGCCGACGGCGAGGCGGTGGTGGAGGAGAGGGCTTAGGCCGGCTCCTGGCGGACCGCGGCGCGCCCGGCCCTCGGGATCAACCGCGCGGCGTCCAGAAGCCGTCCTGCAGGGTGGCGGCCTCGTCTTCCAGCAACGGGCCGATCACGGCGACGGGGCGCTGGCCGGCCGCGAAAACGGTGCGGCAGGGCAGGTCGAGGGTCGGGTTCTCCGGATGGTCGCCGGTCTGCGCCTTCAGATGGCGCTCGCTCTGGCCGTAGACGACGCGGCCGATGCCGGCCCAGTAGATCGCGCCGGCGCACATCGCGCACGGCTCGGCCGACGTGTAGAGCGTGCAGGTCGCGAGGAATTTCGGCGGGTGCGCCCGCGAGGCGCGGCTCGCCAGCAGCCGCTCGGCATGCGCCGTCATGTCCCGGCCCTCGGCCGTGTAGCCGTTTCCCTGCTCCATCAGCACGGCGCCGTCGGGGCCGACCAGGATGGCGCCGAACGGATGGTCGCCGCCGTCGCGCGACCGGCGGGCGACGTCGAAGGCGCGGCGCAGGAAGGACTCGTGGTCGAGGTCGGGCAGGGGATGGCTCATGGCGTCGCTCATCTCGGCGGGCTGTCTCTTCAGCGCTCGGATTTCGGCAGCGACCACGGCACCAGGGTCCGTTGCGCCAGCCCGACCAGGCGGAACAGCACCAGGCTGATCGCCACCAGCACGACGAGGCCGGCGAACGCCGCCGGGATCTTGAAGAACGAGGTGGAGAACAGGATGAAGAAGCCGAGCCCGCGCTCGGCGGCGACGAACTCGGCGACGACGGCGCCGATCACGGCGAGCGTGGTCGAGATCTTCAGGGCCGAGAACAGGTGCGGCACCGCATAGGGCAGGCGGATGTGGAGGATCTCGCGGCTGCGCCCGGCGCGCAGCGAGCGCGACAGCTCGATCAGCTCCTCCGGTGTCGACAGGAGGCCCGTGACGGTCGAGACGACGATCGGGAAGAACGTGATCAGGAACGTGATCGCGACGCGCGGCAGGTCGGAGGCGCCGAGCGTCACGACGATGATCGGCGCCACCGCGACGATCGGGGTCGACTGCACCACGACCAGCATCGGGTAGAGGGTGCGCGACAGGAGCCGCGACGAGGCGAGCGCGACGGCGAGCGGCACCGACACGGCGATGGCGAGGACGTAGCCCATCAGCGCGACCCGCAGCGTCGCCCAGATATGCCCGAACCACACGTCGACGGGCGTCGCGAGCCCGGCCGACACGATGGCGCTCGGGGCGGGAAGCAGGAAGGACGGGATGGCGAACACATGCGTCGCACCCTCCCACGCGGCGAGCGCCGCCGCGAAGGCGAGCCCCGGCGCGAGGCCGTCGAGCCAGGCGAGAAGCGTCGTGCGCACGGCGGGGGCGGGCGCCGACGAGGGCGCGTCGGCGTCCGCAACGACGGTCTCGGAGGGGGCCGCGGTCGTGTCGGTCATGGCGGCCTCACGCGGCGGCGGGGCGGGAGAAGAGGGTGCCGCGGATGTGATCGGCGAGCGCATGGAAGGTCGGGTCCGTCAGGGTGGCGAGGGAGCGCGGGCGCGGCAGCGGAACGTCGAGAATCTCCCGCACGCGGCCGGGCCGCGGCGTCATCACCACGATACGGTCGGCGAGCAGCACGGCCTCCGGGATCGAGTGGGTGATGAACAGCACGGTCTTCGGCCGCTCGGACCAGATGCGCAGGAGCTCGAAGCTCATCTCGTCGCGGGTGAGCGCGTCGAGCGCCGAGAACGGCTCGTCCATCAGCAGGATGTCGGGGTCGAGCAGCAGGGCTCTGGCGATCGCGACGCGCTGCTGCATGCCGCCGGACAGCTCGTCGATGCGCTTGTCGGCGAAGTCGGCGAGGTCGACGAGCGCGAGGAGCTCGCGGGCGCGCGTCCGCTCCGCCTCGCCGACCCGCCCGTATTTGTGGCGCATCGGGAAGGTGACGTTGCCCAGCACGTCGAACCACGGCAGCAGGGTCGGGCGCTGGAACACGATGCCGATCTCGTCGCGCGGCTCGGTCACCGGCATGCCGTAGATCTCGACCGACCCGCGGGTCGGCGCGATCAGACCGGCGATCAGCCGCAGCAGCGTGGACTTGCCGCAGCCGGAGGGGCCGAGCACGGCGACGAACTCGTGGCGGCCGATGTCGAACGAGACGCCGTCGAGCGCCGTGACGGCGCGCCCGGCGGCGGTCTCGAAGACCTGGCCCAGTCGCTTGAAGGAGATCACCGGGGGCTGCATGATCGGTCCTTGTGAGATCGTTGCGATACGGGATCCGGCTGATCAGTTCGGTGGTCATTCCGGGGCGGCGCGCAGCGCCGAACCCGGAATCCAGCCGCGACCACGGCGGTTGGCCGGCACCCTGCCCCGGAATGACGGCGAGTCGATCCCTCGGAGACGGCGAAGATGCGGTCGCGGATCACGGCGGCCGCGATTGGCCGCCGTGCGCGCGCTCCTCACTTCGCCGCGGCGCGGTCGACCGCGGTCTCGGGGTCGAGCTTGTCGAGCGGCAGGTTCTGCGCCTTGGCGACCCACTCCCAGGAGGTCTTCAGCAGCTTGGGATCGAAGGCGCCGTCGCCGTCGCGCTTGGAGACGTCGTTGACCATCAGCGGGATCGACGAGACGAACTGCTTCTCGGCCGTGGCGACGTCGATCTCCGGCACCATCGCCTTCAGCGCCTCGGCCGCGGTCTTGGGGTCGGCGATCGCCATCCGGGTCGCCTCGGCATAGGCCTTGACGAACTTCTTCACGACCGTGGGTCGCTCCTTCAGCATCTTCTCGGAGACGAACAGCGACAGGCCGTAGCCGTCGTAGCCGTAGTTCGACCAGGGCAGCACCGCGAGCTTCTTCTTCGCCTCGCCGACCGGTCCTTCGAAGGCGGCCGCGACCGTCACCCAGTTGATGGTGGCGACGACCTGGCCGGCGGCCAGCATCGGGGCGAGGGCGCCGGGATCGACCTTCAGGAGCTGCACGCTCGCCGGATCGATGCCGTTCGCGCGCAGCACCAGCGGCCACGCGACATTCGAAGACGAGAAGGTCGCCGTCGCGATCTTCTTGCCGGCGACGTCCTTCAGGCTGGTGATGCCGGAGCCTTCGGTGGTGAAGATCGCGTCGGCCTGCTTGGTGTAGATCGAGTACACGGCCTTCACGGGCACGCTGGTCTCGGCCTTGGCCTGCAGCAGCGCCGCGAGCCCGCCGGTGCCGATGTCGGCCGCGCCGGTGCCGAGCTTGGTGACGACGTCGCTCGAGCCGCGTCCGCTCTGGATCACGACGTCGAGGCCTTCGGCGGCGAACAGGCCCTTCTTCACCCCGAGATAAGGCACCGCCTTGTCGCCGGCCGGCAGCCAGTCGATCATGAAGGTGACCTTTTCGGCGGCTCGGCCGGGGGTGCCGAGCAGCACGGCCAGCGACAGCGCCAGCATGGTGATCCGGGTCGCTCTGCCTGTCATCGAGTCCTCTCTCGCTGTGGAAGCCTGGTGGCGAAATCGTCGGCGGTGAGATCGTCGGCCGTGACGTGTTCGGCGGTGGCGTGTTCGACGCGGCGGCTCGCCGTCGTCGTCGTCGTGAGAAACGGTGTGATCACCTCGGCCAGCAGCCGCGGCGCGACGAGCTGCGGGGCGTGACCGGTCGGCAGCGATACTATGGTGGCACCCGGCACCAGCGCCTGCATGCGTCGCTGCAAGATCGGGACCACGGAACGGTCGGCCGTGGCCTCGACATAGAGCCGCGGCACGCGACCGAAGCGCGCAGCGGTGAGCCGGGGCCGCACGGCGCGGCCGCCCTCCGGCTGCGCCGTGAGTTTTCGCGCGGCGCTGCGGCCCGTCTCCGCGGGGCAGTCGTGATAGAAGAAGGCGAGCGCCGCGGCCTCCGGCACGGTGCTGCTGCGGCGGTCGTCGGACCAGACGAGATGCGGGCCGATGACGGCCGCCTCCGGATGCTCGTCGATCGTGCTGCGCACCAGATCGGCGAAGGCCATGCCGTCGGGCAGCATCATGCCGGTCACGTAGACGATGCGGGCGACGCCGTCGGGCTCGGCCTCCGCCACCTGCGAGGCGACGAGGCCGCCGCCCGAATGGGCAACGAGCGACACCGGTCGGCCGATGCGGGCCATCGCGGCGCGCACGTGCCGGACATAGAGATCGAGCGACACCGGCTGGGTCGCCGGCGTCGTGCCGTTGCCCGGCAGGTCGAGCGCTTCGGCCGTGAGGCCCGCTGCGGCGAGCTCGGGCACGAAGGCGTCCCACGCCCACGCGCCCTGCCAGGCGCCGTGGATCAGCAGCACCGGATCGAACCGCATCGCCGTCGCCGTACGGGCGCGTAAGGCCGGGCTCAAGCGTAGGTCCGGGCGTACATGTCCTTCAGATGCGCCTCGACTGTCGTCGGCGGATATTTGGGCTGATCACCGGGCGCCAGGCAGGTGGGGATGCAGTCGATCGGCTGATCGGGGTTGCCGGTGTAGAAGAACGGCACCGAGTAGCGCTCCCGGCCCGACACGTTGACGACCCGGTGCAGGGTCGAGCGGTAGCGGCCGTTGGTCCAGCGGGCGATCAGGTCCCCGAGATTGACCACATAGGCGCCCGGGACCGGCGGAGCGTGGATCCAGGTGCCGCCCGCCTCGTCCCACACCTGCAGGCCGCCGACGTCGTCCTGCAGCAGCAGCGTCAGGCTGCCGAAGTCGGTGTGGGCGCCGCAGCCCTTCTCGCCCGGCGCCGCGTTGGCGGGCTGCGGCGGGTAGTGCAGCAGGCGCAGCGTCGCCAGCGGGTCGCGGTCGAACACCGAGAAGTGGTCCTCGGGCAGGTCGAGCGACAGCGCGACGCCGCGCATCAGCCGTGCCCCGAGATCCAGCATGGCGGCGAAATAGGCCTGCATGGTCGGGCGGAAGCCGGGCAGGTCGGTCGGCCACTGGTTGGGGCCGCGGTTGAACCGCCGCGCCACGACGCGCGGATCGTCGAGCGGCAGGTCGGGGCCGATGTAGAAGCCTTCCTTGAGGTCGGGCGGGGCGCCGGGCTCGAGCGTCTGCCCCTTCAGCGGCTCGTAGCCGCGGTTGCAGAAGGAGAGCGCCTTGTCGATCGCCTGCTTGCGCGCCATCGGCTGGTCGAAGAACGCCTTGGATTCGGCCAGCACGGCGGTGATCAGGCCCTGCGGCACGCCGTGGCCGGTCACGTAGAAGAACCCCTTGTCGAGGCAGGCGGCCCGCAGCGCCGCGCCGACGGCGGCGCGGGCTTCCGGCCGCGATGCGCTGAGACCGGAGACGTCGATGATCGGCAGGTGCGCTTCGGCGATGCGCACGGCGTCGAGGGTAGCCGCCATGGTCAGGTCCTCCGTGACTATGGAAAAAACCCTAGGCAGCGGTGCCGTGTTCGCGAAAGAAGAGAATATGGCTCGGGCCGATGCCGAAACGGCATCAGTCTCGCGCGTTCTCCAGCTGCTCGCGGTCGGCGAGCGCCGCGGCGAGGATCTGGAGGAACACGTCGAGCACGGCCGGCAGCGACCGGCCGGCCCGCACATAGACGCCGAGGTCGCTCCACACCGGCCCGCCGCTGTCGAGCGGCACATGGACGAGCCGGCCCTCGTCGAGCTGGCGCTCCAGGCCGACCCGGGTCTGGAACGCGATGCCGGCGCCGCGCTCGGCGAGCTCGCGCATCAGCTCGATCGACGAGGCGGTGACCGACGGCTCGAACGAGCGCGGCAGGCGGGCGAGCGCCGGCCCGAGGAGCTGGTTGATCGAGAGGTCGGGCGTCGCCAGGATGATCGGGTGGTCGAGGCAGGCGGCGAGGCTGACGGTCTTTCGCCCCGCCAGCGGATGGCCCGGCGGCATGATGGCGCCGAGCTTGAAGCGGCTCACCGCCACCTGGCGCAGCTCCGGCGACCGGCGCAGCGCGAAGGCGACCCCGACATCGGCGTCGCCGGCCGCGATCGCGTCGGGAATCGCGAACGACCCCATGGTCGACACCGCGACCGTGACGCGCGGGGCGCGCGCCCTCAGCGTGCCGATCACCTCCGGCAGCAGCGCGCCGCAGACGCCCTCCACGGTGCTGATCTTGACGTGGCCGGCGCGGGCGCCGCGCAGCCCCTCGATGTCGGAGCGGGCGCGCTCCAGGTCCTGCAGCACCACGAGGGCGTGGCGGGCGATCGCCTCGCCGGCCGCCGTGAGCTTGAGGCCGGCCGGCAGCCGCTCGAACAGCGGCGCGCCGATCTCCGCCTCGAGCTTGAGGATCTGCCGGTTGACGGCCGAGGACGCGACGTTCAGGCGGCGCGCCGCCTCGCGGATCGAGCCGGCCCGCCGGACGGCGTCGAAATACACGATGGCGGCCGAATGGATGCGCACGCGGTCCTCTCGCGACCCGGAACGGCCCGGATCTTACCGCGCGAGAACGCCAGTTTCGAACGATTCCGCGCCGCCCGGGCGCCGCGGCGCCCCACGGTGCAACGGCCGGACGAGCCGCCGTGCCACAGTATCGAAACGGTAAGCATGTCTCGGGTTCGTCGAGTTTATCGGTGTCTCCTAACCGCTCGTTAACCGCTTCGGCGAAATCATGGTCCCGCCGCGCCACCGACGAGGATCGCATGTTCTTCCAGCGCACGACCGCGAAGTCCGTCGCCGTGATCGATGCGTTCCACGCCGCCGCGCCCGGGCTTCGAACCCCCGAGCACACGGTGGCGCAGGCGGCCTTCGCCGGCATCGCCCAGTCGGTGCTCGAGCGCCACCGCACCCGCAGCTACCGCTCGCTGCCGCGCCGGACGATCCGCGACCTCGCCCTGATCCTCGTCCTGGTGCACGACGACCAGCCGTCGTTCGACCGCGCCCTGGTGGCGACCGGAGTGCCGGTCGCCGACATCGTGGCCTTGCGCGAGCGCGCCACCCGTCGCGACGACCTGATCGAGCGCAGCCGGCTCGCCATGCGGATGGCGCTGGCCGAGGCCCGCGCGGTGCGCCGCGCCGCCCGCGCCGCGGCGCTCGCCGCCGCGGCGCCGCTCGACGACCCGCTCGAGGATATCCTCATGGCACCCGAGCCGCAGGCCCTGCGATCCGGCCACGGCCGTCTGGCCGCCTGATCCCGCATCACGAGGAACAACGCCGGACGGGCACGGTTGGCCGACGGGGGCAACCGGAGACCGTGATGTTCCTGCGCATTGATCGCCTGCAGACCGAGCTGCCGATGCCGAAGGAGGCCGACCCGAACGCGGCGGCCGCGCTGCAAGAGTTGCTCGGGGGGAAGTACGGCGAGATGTCCACGCTCGGGAACTACCTGTTCCAGAGCTTCAACTTTCGCAGCAAGTCCAAGCTCAAGCCGTTCTACAGCCTGGTCGCCAACATCACGGCCGAGGAGCTCGGTCATGTCGAGCTCGTCTCCACCGGTGTCGCGATGCTCAACAACGGCCCCGGCGACCCGGAGGAGTACGACATCGGTGCGGCGCCGTTCGAGGACATGAAGGACATCCGGCTCGCCGCCTCCTTCCTGTCCAACGGCGGCGGCGCCATGCCGATGAACTCCAACGGCGCCTCGTGGAACATGGACTTCGTCACCACCACGGGGAACGTGATCTTCGACCTCCTGCACAACTTCCATCTCGAATGCGGGGCGCGACTGCACAAGCTGCGCGTCTACGAGACGCTGACCGACCCGACCGGCCGCGAGGTCTGTGGCTACCTGCTGGTGCGCGGCGGCGTCCACGCGCACGCCTATGCGCTGGCGCTCAAGAAGCTGACCGGCGTCGAGATCGAGAAGATGCTGCCGACCCCGAACATCCCGACCGACCGGATCCCGGAGTCCGCCAAGTATCTGGAGGAGGGGTCCCACCGCCGGCTCTACCGCTTCAGCCCGGACGACTACAAGGAGATGGCCGGCATCTGGGGTGGCGGCGAGAAGGCGCTGCCCGACGATCCGAAGGGCACGCTCGAGGTGGTCGACGGGCCGCCCGAGGGCGGCAAGATCCCGGAGCTGGAGGGAACCCCGTCGGCTTTCGCGCCCGACTACGCGCCCGAGGAGATGTACGAGATCGCCACCAAGCTCTGGAAGAAGTCCCGATAGAGCCGGGCAGACAGGCCGGCTTCATGGGGCGGTCGGGACGGAAGTCCCGGCCGCCCCGTTGCATTTTGGGGCCCGCGCCCCTATAAGCGCGCCATCTCACACGCGGATTCCGTAGGCTTCGTGCCGTCCGGTGGCGTCGGGCGACCCTTTCGCGTTCACGCGAAAATCGTCCGGGCTACATGATCCGCGGAGGAAAAACCGGAGAAGACTCAATGGCGCTGCCTGATTACAGCATGCGCCAGCTGCTCGAAGCTGGCGTGCATTTCGGCCACCAGGCCCATCGCTGGAACCCGAAGATGAAGGATTACATCTTCGGCGCCCGCAACAACATCCACATCATCGACCTCGCCCAGACGGTGCCGCTGCTGCACCAGGCGCTGAAGACGATCTCGGACACGGTCGCCCGCGGCGGCCGCATCCTGTTCGTCGGCACCAAGCGCCAGGCCCAGGACATCGTCGCCGACAGCGCCAAGCGCTGCGCCCAGTACTACGTCAACTCGCGCTGGCTCGGCGGCACGCTGACCAACTGGAAGACCATCTCGGAGTCGATCAAGCGGCTGCGCAAGCTCGAAGAGATGCTGTCCTCCGGCGAGGCCCAGGCCTACACGAAGAAGGAGCGGCTGACGCTCACCCGCGAGCGCGACAAGCTCGACCGGGCGCTCGGTGGCATCAAGGACATGGGCGGCCTGCCCGACCTTCTGTTCGTGATCGACACGAACAAGGAGGACATCGCGATCAAGGAGGCCAAGCGCCTCGGCATCCCGGTCGCCGCGATCGTCGACACCAACTGCAACCCGGACGGCATCACCTACATCGTCCCGGGCAACGACGACGCCGGTCGGGCGATCAGCCTGTACTGCGATCTCGTGTCGCGCGCCGCCATCGACGGCATCTCGCGCGCCCACGGCGAGGCCGGCATCGACATCGGCGAGGCCGAGGCTCCGATCGTCGAGGATCTGCCCGGCGAGGCCGCCCCCGGCGGCGTCGGCTACGAGCAGCTCTCCGGGCCGCGCGGCGTCGCCGACGACCTCAAGAAGCTGACCGGCGTGTCGCCGGCGATCGAGCGCAAGCTCAACGACCTCGGCATCTTCCACTACTGGCAGATCGCCGCCTTCGGCCCCGACGCGGCGAGCCATGTCGGCGACGCGGTCGGCCTGCCGGGCCGGGTCGAGAAGTGGATCGCCAAGGCCAAGGAGCTGAGCGCCGAGGCCGAGTGACGACAAGGGCGGCGCCGGGCAGGGGTCCGCGCCGCCTTCGACCCGCGAATGCAGCCGCCGGTCCGCCGGTCGGCGGCATCGTCACGGGGACGTCAAGTTAGTCGTGGATGCCCGGGGCCGGCGCGGCCGGACGGGTCCGGCTTCGACCGGACGGTCCGGTCACCGACCGGACGATCCGGTCCTTCGACCGGACCCGCGAGCGTCCCGTCCAGAGGACAATTCGAGATGGCGAACATCAGCGCTTCCTTGGTGAAAGAGCTCCGCGACAAGACCGGCGCGGGCATGATGGACTGCAAGGCCGCCCTCGGCGAGACCAACGGCGACCTCGAGGCGGCGGTCGACTGGCTGCGCAAGAAGGGCCTCGCCAAGGCTGCCAAGAAGGCCGGCCGCATCGCCGCCGAGGGCCTGATTGGCGTCGCCGTCAAGGACAAGAAGGGGGTCGTCGTCGAGGTCAACTCGGAGACCGACTTCGTCGCCCGCAACGACCTGTTCCAGGGTCTCGTCCGCATGGTCGCCCAGGTGGCGCTCGACGTCGGCACCGACATCGAGAAAATCGCCGCCGCCAAGGTCGGTGACACGACGATCGCCGAGGCGCTGTCCTCGGCCATCGCGACGATCGGCGAGAACATGACGCTGCGCCGCGCCGCCGGCCTCGAGGTGTCGCAGGGCGCCATCGGCCAGTACGTGCATTCGTCGGTCGGCGAGGGCCTCGGCAAGATCGGCGTGATCGTCGCGCTGGAGTCGCCCGGCAAGGCCGACGAGCTGGTCGCGCTCGGCCGTCTCGTCGCCATGCACATCGCCGCGTCGAACCCGCTGGCGGTCGACGAGTCCGGCGTCGATCCGGCCGTGGTGGCGCGCGAGAAGGAAGTGCTGGCCGACAAGGCGCGGCAGCAGGGCAAGCCCGACAAGGTGATCGAGAAGATCGCCGAGTCCGGCATCAAGACCTTCTACAAGGAAGTCTGCCTGCTCGATCAGCCCTACATCCACGACACCGGCAAGACCGTCGCCCAGGCCCTCAAGGAGGCCGAGGGCAAGGTCGGCGGCGCCATCAAGGTGACGGGCTTCGTGCGCTACGCCCTCGGCGAGGGCATCGAGCGCAAGGAGTCGGACTTCGCCGCCGAGGTCGCGGCCGCGGCCGGGCAGGGCTGATCTCCTCGATCGTGATCGCGGCGCGGCCTACGGGCCGCGTCGTCACATGAGGTCGCGGCTCGACACCACCGGACGAACTCGTCTCACCCGAGATCGTCACGCGAGGTCGAGCGGCTGCGCGGGGGAGGTCACATGTCGTCGGCGCCGTATCGTCGGGTCATCGTCAAGCTCTCGGGCGAGGCGCTCGCCGGCACCGAGCCGCACGGCATCGATCTCGACACGGTCGATCGCTTCGCCGCCGACCTGATCGCCGCCCAGGCGCTCGGCGTCACGCTCGGCGTCGTCGTCGGCGGCGGCAATCTTCTGCGCGGCGCCACCGCCGCCTCGCACGGCGCCGACCGCACCATCGCCGACGTGATGGGGATGCTGGCGACCGTGATGAACGCGCTGGCGCTCGAGTCGGCGATCGAGCGGCTCGGCGGGCGCGCCCGCACCGTCTCGGCGATCGCCATGCCGCAGGTCTGCGAGACCTACGAGCGTCGCGCCGCGCGCCGCCATCTCGACGACGGCCGCATCGTCCTGTTCGCCGCCGGCACCGGCAATCCGTTCTTCACGACCGACACCACGGCGGTGCTGCGCGCCGCCGAGATGGGCGCCGAGGCGGTGCTCAAGGCGACCAATGTGGACGGCGTCTACAGCGCCGATCCCAAGCGTGATCCGACCGCGGTGCGCTACGACCGTCTCGGCCTCGACGAGGCGATCGAGAAGCGCCTCGGGGTCATGGATCTGACCGCGTTTTCCCTTGCCCGGGACCATCGCATCCCTATCATCGTGTTCTCGATCCGCGAGCCGGGGGCCGTCGAGTCGGTCTTGCGAGGAGCCGGTCGCGCCACCATCGTCGGCGGCTGACGTGCGGGCGCACGCGATCCCGACGACGGCGGGGCCACCGGCGAGACCGCGATGCCTTCCGGGTTCGCAGCGTCCCTAGCGTTCATAGCGAGCGGCGCGCCCGAAGAATCCGAGTCCCGCTCGGATCCGGCGGCATCGCTTCTGGAGAAGTGTCGATGAGCGAGACCTACGACATCAACGAGCTGAAGCGCCGCATGCAGGGCGCCATCGGGGTGCTCAAGCAGGAGCTCGGCGGCCTGCGCACCGGCCGCGCCTCGACGGCTCTCCTCGATCACGTCCAGGCCGAGGTCTACGGCAGCCACATGCCGCTCAACCAGCTCGCCTCGATCAGCGTGCCGGAGCCCCGGCTGATCAGCGTGCAGGTGTGGGACAAGTCGGCCGTCCACGCGGTCGAGAAGGCGATCGTCGCCGCCAATATCGGCTTGACGCCGAACACCGAAGGCCAGGTGATCCGCCTGCGCGTGCCGGAGCTCAACGAGGAGCGCCGCAAGGAGCTGGTCAAGGTCGCCCACAAGTACGCGGAGACGGCCCGTGTCGCGGTGCGTCACGTCCGGCGCGACGGCATGGAGGTCCTGAAGAAGCTCGACAAGGACGGCAAGATCGGTCGCGACGATCACGAGCGCATGTCCGAGGAGGTCCAGAAGGCCACCGACCAGGCGATCGCCGACATCGACCACGCGCTCGCCACCAAGGAAAAAGAGGTCATGACGGTCTAGCCCGGCGCGCGGGGTGAGGGGGTGGATGACGTTGTGATCGGGGCGCCCGGAGCCGAGCCATGTCCACGGCCGTGACGACGTCGGAGGCGGCACGCGGCGGGCCCGGACCGGGCTGTGCCGCGCCGCGGCACGTCGCAGTGATCATGGACGGCAACGGACGGTGGGCGGCGCAGCGCGGCCTGCCGCGCCGCGAAGGTCATCGCCGCGGCGTCGAGGCGCTGCGGCGCACCGTGCGGGCGGCCGGTGCGCTGGGCATCGGCATCCTCACCATCTTCTCGTTCTCGTCGGAGAACTGGTCGCGGCCGCCGTCCGAGATCAGCGACCTGATGGGTCTCCTGCGGCGCTTCATCCGCAACGACCTCGTCGACCTGCACAAGAGCAACGTGAAGGTGCGGGTGATCGGCGAGCGCACGACGCTCTCGCCCGACATCGCCGGCCTGCTGCGCGAGGCCGAGGACCTGACCCGCGCCAACACCGGCCTCGTCCTCGTCGTCGCCTTCAACTACGGCTCGCGCCAGGAGATCGCCCGCGCGGCGCAGCGCCTCGCGGCCGAGGTCGCGGCCGGCCGCCTCGCCCCGGAGGCGATCACGGCCGAGCTGATCTCCTCGCGCCTCGACGCCCCCGACATCCCCGATCCCGACCTCATCATCCGCACCAGCGGCGAGCAGCGCCTGTCCAACTTCCTCCTGTGGCAGGCCGCCTACAGCGAGCTGGTGTTCGTGCCCCTCTACTGGCCCGAGTTCGACCAGGCCGCCCTCGAGGGCGCGATCGCCGAGTACCGGCGACGCGAACGTCGGTTCGGCGGCCTGGCGGCGGCGGGCGCCGGAACGTGACCGTGCCCGATGACGCGAACTCGACTGCCATCCCCGATTCATCTGCCAAGAAACGCAGCGACACGCTGATCCGCGTCGTCTCCGCCGTGGTGCTGGCGCCGCTGGCGATCGGCGCCGTGCTGGTCGGCGGCTGGCCGTTCGTCCTGTTCTGGACCGTGGCGGCGATCGGCGTGCACTGGGAGTGGGCGTCCGAGATCCTCGGCCTGCCGCGGAACCCGCAGGCGGTCGGAGCCGGGACGCTGGCCTTCGCCGGGCTGGTGGCCGGCCTGGGGCATCCGGGCCTCGCCGTGCTGGTTCTCGCGGGTGGTCTCGTCGCCATGGCCGTGTGGTTCGCCGAGCGGCGCGCCTGGTGCGTCGGCGGGCTCGCCTATGCGGGCCTGGTGCTGGCCGGCCCGGTGGTGCTGCGGGCCGATGCCGTGTGGGGCGTGACGGCCATCTTCTTCCTGTTCGCCGTGGTGTGGGCGACCGACGTGCTCGCCTATTTCGGCGGCCGCACCTTCGGCGGTCCGAAGCTCGCCCCCTCGATCAGCCCGGGCAAGACCTGGTCGGGCGGCATCACCGGGGCGGCCGGCGGCGTGGTCGCCGGACTTCTCGTCGCGGCGCTCGCCGGGGTTCCGAATCTCCTCGCCGTGGCGGCCCTCGCCTTGGTACTGTCCGCCGTCTCGCAGGCCGGCGACCTCTTCGAGTCGGCCGTCAAGCGGCGCTTCGGGGTCAAGGATTCCAGCCGGATCATTCCGGGACACGGGGGCCTGATGGACCGGCTCGACGGCTTCCTGGCCGCCGCCGGGACGGCCGCCCTGCTCGGGGCGATGCGCGGCGGCCTCGACGGCGCGGCGCAGGGACTGCTGGTCTGGTGAGGGCAACTCTCGTAATGGCCCTTGCGGTCACCGATGGTTGCGGTGACCACCGCTCGCGTGATTGCTCGTCTGGTGATTGTTCTGGTGTATCGACATGAGCCCCGTTCCCTATGACATGACGCCGGCCGTCGCCCCCGTGGAGCGCAGCGTGACGCTGCTCGGGGCGACCGGCTCGATCGGATCGTCGACCGTCGACCTGATCCGTCGCGCCCGCGACCGCTACCGGGTCGAGGCCGTGACGGCCGCGAGGAACGCCGCGGCGCTCGCCGCGCTCGCCCGCGAGCTCGGGGCGAGGTTCGCCGCCGTCGCCGATCCGGCCCTCTACGAAGACCTCAAGCGCGAGCTGTCCGGCAGCGGCATCGAGGCGGGGGCGGGGCCCGAGGCGCTGGTCGAGGCGGCGCGCCGGCCCGCCGACTGGGTGATGGCCGCCATCACGGGCGCCGCCAGCCTGAAGCCGACCCTCGCCGCCGCCGACCGCGGCGCCATCGTGGCGCTCGCCAACAAGGAGTGCCTGGTCTGCGCCGGCACCCTGTTCATGCGGCGGGCCGCGGCGGCCGGCGCCACCGTGCTGCCGGTCGATTCCGAGCACAACGCGGTGTTCCAGTCGCTCGCCTCCGGCCGCCGCGCCGAGGTCGCCCGCATCATCATCACGGCTTCGGGCGGACCGTTCCGCACCTGGCCGATCGAGCGAATCCGCCAGGCGACCGTCGAGGAGGCGCTCAAGCACCCGAACTGGTCGATGGGGCCGAAGATCACCATCGACTCGGCCTCGATGATGAACAAGGGCCTCGAGATCATCGAGGCACACCACCTGTTCGCGGCCTCCGCCGACGAGATCGACGTGCTGGTGCATCCGCAGTCGATCGTCCACGGCGGCATCGAGTTCGTCGACGGGTCGATGGTGGCCCAGATCGGCCCGCCCGACATGCGGGTGCCGATCGCCCATTGCCTCGCCTGGCCGGCCCGGATGGCGGGGGCGACCCGGCTGTCCTTCGACAAGCTCGCCAACCTGACCTTCGAGGCGCCCGACGAGGTGCGGTTCCCGGCGTTGCGGCTCGCCAAGGCGGCGCTGACGACCGGGCAGGGGGCGCCGACCGTGCTGAACGCCGCCAACGAGATCGCGGTCGCGGCGTTCCTCGACCGCAAGATCGGCTTTCCGCACATCGCCGCCCTGGTCGAGGCGACGCTCGACGCGAGCGCCGCCCGCGGCGTGCTGCGCGAGCCGGCCGATCCCGACGAGGCGGTGGCCGTTGACCATACGGCCAGATCGCTCGCCCGCGACCTCTTGCCGGAAATCGCCGCAAAGGCATTCTAGCAAGATTAACAAATGGTGGACGGTCGTGTCCGTCCCACAACCCCCGACGAGGTCGTGATGGGATCCAATCTGCTCGCGTCGATCAACGATCTCGGCCTCGGCTTCCTCGGCTACCTGATCCCGTTCCTGTTCGTGCTCACCATCGTGGTGTTTTTCCACGAGCTCGGGCACTACCTGATCGCCAAGTGGAACGGTATTAAGGTGCTGACATTCTCGATCGGATTCGGTCCCGAGATCGTCGGCTTCGACGACCGCAGCGGCACCCGCTGGAAGCTCTCGGCGATCCCGCTCGGCGGCTACGTCAAGTTCTTCGGCGACGAGAACGCGGCGAGCGTGCCCGACCAGGATGCCCTGTCGGGCCTCTCCGAGGCCGAGAAGCGGCAGACCTTCCCGGGCCAGTCGGTGGGCGCGCGGGCGGCCGTCGTGGTCGCCGGTCCGCTGGCGAATTTCCTTCTCGCCATCGTCATCTTCGCCGGCATCTTCATGTTCCACGGCAAGCAGGTCACGAGCCCGCGCGTGGATACGATCCAGACCGGGAGCGCCGCCGAGGCGGCCGGCTTCGCGGTCGGCGACGTGGTCCGCGCGATCGACGGCCGGCGGATCGAGAGCTTCTCCGACATGCAGCGCATCGTCGGCGGCTCGGCCGGCCAGACGCTGCGCGTCGAGGTCGACCGCGGCGGCGCGCCCGTGACCCTGTCGGTCGTGCCGACGCTGCGGGAGATCAAGGATAATTTCGGCAACACCCATCGCCAGGGCGTGCTCGGAATCACCCGCTCGATGGCCGCCGAGGACGTCAAGCTGGAGACTGCCGGCCCGCTCCGGGCGGCGTGGATGGGTGTCGGGGAGACCTGGTTCATCGTCGAGCGGACGCTCGGCTACATCGGCGGCATCGTCGTCGGCCGGGAGAGCGCCGACCAGCTCGGTGGCCCGATTCGCATCGCCCAGGTCTCGGGTCAGGTGGCGTCGGTGGGATTCGTCGCCCTGATGCATCTGGCGGCGGTGCTGTCGGTGTCGATCGGTCTCCTCAACCTGTTCCCGGTGCCGCTGCTCGACGGCGGGCACCTCGTGTTCTACGCGATCGAGGCGGTGCGTGGCCGGCCCCTGTCCGAGCGCGCCCAGGAGGTCGGCTTCCGCATCGGCTTCGCTCTCGTGATCATGCTCATGATCTTCGCAACCTTTAACGATATCCTGCACTTGGCCTCGTCATAATGTGCGCACAAGTCTGCCATAATGTGTGACGTGACGGCCACTGGGGGCGCCCAAATGGAGGGTCTGGGGGGACTCTCTGTTCCCAGCGGTGGCTAAAGCCGATACAAGCGGAGGCGGAATCGTTCGCGACGGGCGGTGGTGGGGATTCTTTTGGGGGCCCATAGCGTATGGCACTGGGGTTGAAGGCAAATCGGACGTTTTTCGCGATCGCCTTGATGGTCGCTCAGACGTTCACGGCGGGGGTCGTCGCGACCGTGTCGGTCACGCCGGTCCAAGCGCAGTCGGCGTCGCAGATCGTCGTCGAGGGCAATCGGCGCGTCGAGGCCGATACGATCCGGTCCTACTTCAGGACCGGACCGGGCGAGCGTCTCGATGCCGCGAAGATCGACGAGGCCCTCAAGTCGCTCTACGCGACGGGCCTCTTCCAGGATGTGCGGATCACCCCGTCGGGCGGACGCATCGTGGTCACCGTGGTGGAGAACCAGGTTCTCAATCGCGTGGCCTTCGAAGGCAACCGCAAGATCAAGGACGAGCAGCTCTCGACCGAGGTGCAGTCGAAGCCGCGCGGCACCTTCTCGCGCGCCATCGTCCAGGCCGACACCCAGCGCATCGTCGACATCTATCAGCGCGCCGGCCGGTACGACGTCCGGGTCGAGCCGAAGGTCATCGAGCTGCCCAACGGCCGCGTCGATCTGGTCTTCGAGGTCGACGAGGGCGGCAAGACCGGCGTCGCCAAGATCGTCTTCGTCGGCAACAAGGCGTTCTCCGACTGGCGCCTCAAGGACGTCGTCAAGACCGGCGAGACCAATTGGCTGTCGTGGCTGAAGAGCAACGACATCTTCGATCCGGACCGGGTCGAGGTCGACCGCGACCTGATCCGCCGCTTCTACCTGCGCAGCGGCTTCGCCGACGTGCGCGTGGTCTCGGCGATCTCCGAGTACGACCCGTCCCGCAAGGGCTTCATCATCACCTTCACGATCGACGAGGGCGACCGCTACAAGTTCGGCTCGGTCGAGATCCAGTCGTCGGTCCGCAACATCAACGTCGATCAGCTCCGCGCGCGGCTGCGGACCAAGCCGGGCGGCGTCTACAACGCCGACGCGGTCGAGAAGACGGTCGAGGATCTCACCGTCGAGGTCGCCAAGCTCGGCTATCCGTTCGCCAACATCCGGCCGCGCGGCGACCGTGACTTCAATGCCCGCCTCGTCAACGTCGTCTACGTGATGGAGGAGGGGCAGCGGGCCTATATCGAGCGGATCAACATCCGCGGCAACACCCGCACCCGCGACTACGTGATCCGACGCGAGTTCGACATCGTCGAGGGCGACGCCTACAACCGGGCGCTCATCGACCGGGCCGAGCGGCGCATCAAGAACCTCAACTACTTCAAGAGCGTCCGCATCACCAACGAGCCGGGCTCGGCGCCCGACCGGGTGATCGTGAACGTCGACGTGGAAGAGCAGGCGACCGGCGAATTCTCGGTCTCCGGCGGCTACTCGACCGCGGACGGCTTCATCGGCGAGGTGAGCGTCGGCGAGCGCAACCTGCTCGGCCGCGGCCACGTGGCCCGCGCCTCGCTCACCTACGGGCAGCGCTCGCGCGGCTTCGAGCTGTCCTTCGTCGAGCCCTATCTGATGGGGCAGCGGCTGGCCTTCGGTGTCGACGTGTTCGGCAAGGAGACCACCTCGACGAGCTACTACTCCTACACGTCGAGCACCCTCGGCGGTAACCTGAAGCTCGGCATTCCGATCACCGACAACCTGTCGATCCAGCCGCGCTACACCGGCTACCGTCAGGAGATCGAGCTCTCCAACGCCTACAACAACTGTAACAACCTCAATCCGAACTGGATCGACTCGTTCCCGACCACTCTGTTCTATGGCCAGAGCCCGGCGACGACGTACCAGGGCGTCGGAACGAACATGAACTGCTACGCCGACGGCGAGGCTTCGCTGGCGGTGCGGCGCGAGCTCGCCAACGGCCCGGTCTTCGTCTCGGCCCTGGGCGCGACGCTGAGCTACAACACGCTCGACAACAACAAGAACCCGGCCAACGGCCTGCTCGTCACCGTGTCCGAGGACTTCGCCGGCGTCGGCGGCGACGTGAACTACTCGAAGACCACCATCGACACCCGCCTCTACAACGAGATCCTGCCCGACGTCGTCGGCTCGGTCCGGGTGCAGGGCGGCTTCGCGACCGGCTGGGGCGGCGAGAGCCTGCGCATGCTCGACCACTTCCAGGGCGGTCCGAACCTGGTGCGTGGCTTCCAGACGGCCGGCTGGGGTCCGCGCGACATCACGCCGGGCACCAACCAGGACGCGCTGGGCGGCTCGATGTACTGGGCCGTCAACCTCGAGGTCCAGACGCCCCTGTTCTTCGCGCCGAAGGACTTCGGCATGAAGCTCGCGGTGTTCGCGGATGCCGGCCAGCTCACCAACTACGAGGGGCCGACCTCCTGGGCCGCGCGTGGCCTGGTGATGACCTGCCCGGGCCAGGCCATCAACACGCAGAATCCGATGGCCAACGTGCCCTGCTATGGCGACGACAACATGATCCGCTCGTCGGTCGGTGTCGGCCTGATCTGGGCCTCGCCGTTCGGTCCGCTGCGCTTCGACCTCGCCTATCCGATCTCCTACGCGGATTACGACAAGAAGCAGATCTTCCGGTTCGGCGGCGGCACCAAGTTCTGACGCTGCGCCGATCCCGCGCCGCCCAGGGATCCACCGGCCGGCGCCCGAAACACCCGCCCGGGGCCTCGTGCCCCGGGCGTCGCATTTCGGCCACCCGCAAAAACCGGGGTGCGAGGGCCATCGGGGCGTTGTCAGCCCCGGCCGAAACTGGCAACCCTCTCGCCATGTTTCATCAGGCCGATCGCCGCATTCATCCCATCGCGCCCCGTCGCCGGCATCGCCACCCCGGGGCTGTGTCGCCGTCATGAGCGAACCGTTCTTCTTCACGCCCGCGACCACGCTGTCGCTCGCCGAGATCGCCCGCCTGACCGGCGCCGAGCCGGCGGCCGGGGCGCCGCTCGACCGCGTGATCCGCGACGTCGCGACCCTCGACCAGGCCGGTCCGTCCGACCTCGCCTTCCTGGAGAACCCGCGCTATCTCGACGAGCTTTCGCGCAGCCGCGCCGGCGCCTGCCTGATCGCGCCACGGCTCGCCGCCGCCGTGCCCGAGCATCTGCCGGCCCTGGTCGTCAAGGACCCGCACCGGGCCTTCGTCGCGGTCGCCCGCGCCCTCTATCCGGCCGCCCTGAAGCCCGCCTCGCTGTTCGGCGGCCAGGGCGTCGCACCCGGCGCCTCGGTGCATCCGGCGGCCCGCCTCGAGAGCGGCGTCACGGTCGATCCCGGCGCCGTCGTCGGGCCGGGGGCCGAGATCGGCGCCGGCACCGTGATCGGGCCGACCGCCGTGATCGGGCCGGGCGTGCGGATCGGCCGCGACTGCGCCATCGGGGCGGGCGTGACGCTCACCCATTCGCTGGTCGGCGACCGCGTGATCATCCATCCGGGCTGCCGCATCGGCCAGGACGGCTTCGGCTTCGTCATGGGGCCGGGCGGCCACCAGAAGGTGCCGCAGCTGCGCCGCGTGATAATCCAGAACGACGTCGAGATCGGCGCCGGCACGACGATCGACCGCGGCGGCACCCGCGACACCGTGATCGGCGAAGGCACCAAGATCGACAACCTCGTGCAGATCGGCCACAACGTGCTGATCGGCCGCCACTGCGTGATCGTCGCCCAGGTCGGCATCTCGGGCAGCACCGTGCTCGAGGACTACGTCGTCCTCGGCGCCCGCTCCGGCACCAACAACCACGTGGTGATCGGGCAGGGCGCCCAGGTCGCGGCGCTCAGCGGGGTCAATTCCGACATCCCGCCGGGCCAGCGCTGGGGCGGCTTCCCGGCCAAGCCGGCCAAGGCCTGGATGCGCGAATTGCGCGCCATCAACCGCCTCTCCCAGGGCAAGGGCGGCGGCGACAAACCCGAACGATCAGATGACGAAAAGCATTGAGGATGCCGCGATGACGGAGGCTGTCACGAAGCTGGAGGCGGCCGACATCTCGGCCATCATGAAGTCCCTGCCGCACCGTTACCCGTTCCTGCTGGTGGACCGGGTGATCAACATCCGCGGCGCCGAGTTCGGCATCGGCATCAAGAACGTCACCTTCAACGAGCCGCAGTTCATGGGGCACTTCCCCGAGATGCCGGTGTTTCCCGGCGTCCTGATGATCGAGGGGATGGCGCAGACCGCAGGCGTCCTCTGCGTGCTCTCCGGCGAGATCGGCCGGCCGCCCTACACGGTGTTCTTCACCACCATCGACAAGGTGAAGTTCCGCAAGCCGGTGAC
Source organism: Rhodoplanes sp. SY1 (assembly GCF_046000175.1). Taxonomy (NCBI): domain Bacteria; kingdom Pseudomonadati; phylum Pseudomonadota; class Alphaproteobacteria; order Hyphomicrobiales; family Nitrobacteraceae; genus Rhodoplanes; species Rhodoplanes sp. SY1. Next base: position 41,567 of record NZ_JBEOMB010000025.1, on the reverse strand, counting down.
CCCCGGCGACACCATCGAGTACCACATGACCAAGATGTCGCGGCGGCGCAACATGTGGTGGTTCCGCGGCGAGGCGAAGGTCGCCGGCCAGCTGGTCGCGGAGGCCGAGGTCAGCGCCGTCTTGTCCGGAGTGTGAAGCGCATGCCCATCATCGATCCGAGCGCCCGCGTCGCGGACGGAGCCCGTCTCGCCGACGACGTCGAGGTCGGCCCGTTCTGCACGATCGGGCCGAACGTCGAGATCGGCGCCGGAACGAGGCTGATCTCGCATGTCGCGATCACGGGCCACACCGTGATCGGCGCGCGCAACACCATCCACCCCTTCGCGTCGCTCGGTACGCCGCCGCAGTCGACCAAGTATCGCGGCGGCCCGACCCGTCTCGTCGTCGGCTCCGACAACGACATCCGCGAAGGCGTCACGATGAACACCGGGACCGAGGACGACCACGGCCTCACCCGGGTCGGCAGCCACTGCTTCTTCATGGTCGGCTCGCATGTCGGCCACGACTGCACGGTCGGCGATCACGTCACCTTCGCCAACAACGCCGTGCTGGGCGGCCACGTCCAGGTCGGCAGCTACGTGGTGTTCGGCGGCCAGGCGGCGGTGCGCCAGTTCGTGCGCATCGGCGACTTCGCCATGATCGTCGGCCTCTCCGGGGTGCGAGCCGACGTGATCCCGTTCGGCCTGGTGCACGGCCAGTCGGCCGAGCTGATCGGCCTCAACGTCGTCGGCATGAAGCGGCGCGGCCTCACCAAGGCCGACATCCACAAGGTGCATCGCGGCTTCGAGGCGCTGTTCTTCGGCGAGGGCACGTTCCGCGAGCGGCTCGATGTCGTCGAGGCCGACCTCGGCGACGACCCGCTGATCGGCCAGATCGTCGCCTTCATCCGCGCCGGCTCGCGGCCGCTCACCATGGGCGTGAAGCGCGCCGCGTTGCGCGCCGCGACGTGACCATGGTGGCGGCGCCGTCCGCGTGGCGTGCGGAGGAGCCGCTCGCGATCGTGTGTGGCGGCGGCCGGCTGCCCGGCGACATCGCCGCCAAGGTCACGGCGACGGGCCGGCCCGTCGTCCTGTTCGCCCTGACCGGCTGGGCCGATCCGGCCGTGGTCGCAAATTTCCGCCATCACTGGGTGCCGCTCGCTCGCTACGGCGCGTTCCGCCGTCTGATGCGCCAGGAGGGTTGCCGCGACGTCGTGGTGATCGGCGGCCTGACGCGGCCGTCGCCGTTCGGGCTGCGCCTCGACTGGGGCACGGTTCAGGTGCTACCCAAGGTTGTTCGCGCGTTTCGGGGCGGCGACGATCATCTGCTCTCCAGCGTCGGCAAGATCCTGGAGGCGGACGGCTTCCGGCTCCTCGGCGCGCACGAGGTGGCGCCCGACATCCTGGCGCCGGCGGGCCTGTTCGGCACCCGGGCCCCGACCGCCCGCGACGACGCGGACATCGCGCTCGGCCTTCGACTGCTGGCGGCGACGAGCCCGTTCGACGTCGGCCAGGCCGTCGTGGTGGGGGACCGCTACGTGTTCGCCGTCGAGGCGGCCGAGGGCACCGACCGCATGCTGGCCCGTGTCGCCGAGCTGCGCGAGGCCGGGCGGCTGAAGATGCCGCGCGGCGTCGGCGTGCTGGTGAAGGCGCCGAAAATCGGCCAGGACCGCCGCTTCGACCTGCCGACCATCGGGCCGCAGACGGTCGACGGCGTCGCCCGCGCCGGGCTCGCCGGCCTCGCGGTCGCGGCCGGCGGCGTCATCCTGGCGGAGCCGCAGGAGATCGCGCGGCGCGCCGAGGCGGCCGGCGTTTTCGCGATGGGTGTCTCGGCCCCGGAGGCGTCGCCATGACGGCGGCGCGGTGTCCGACCATCGCCGTGGTGGCGACCGAGGCGTCGGGCGACCGGCTCGGCGCCGGCCTTCTGCAGGCGCTGCGCGCCCGCGTGCCGGGGGCGCGTTTCGTCGGCCTCGGCGGTCCCGAGATGGCCGGGCAGGGGCTGAAGAGCCTGTTTCCGATCGACGAGCTCGCCATCATCGGCATCACGGCGATTCTTTCGCGGTTGCCGGAGCTGCTCGGACGAATTCGGGCCGCGGCCGAGGCCATCGTGGCCGAGGCGCCCGATGTGCTGGTCATCATCGACAGCCCGGAGTTCACCCACCGGGTGGCGCGCCGTGTGCGAAAGGCGATGCCGGGGTTGCCGGTCGTCGACTACGTGTCGCCGTCCGTCTGGGCGTGGCGGCCGGGGCGGGCGCGCGCCATGACCGCCTATGTCGACCACGTGCTGGCGCTGCTGCCGTTCGAGCCGGCGGCCCACCAAAGGCTCGGCGGGCCGGCCTGCACCTATGTGGGGCATCCGCTCGCGGCGGAGACGGCGCTGCTGCGTCCGGGCCCGGCGGAGGCCGAGCGGCGCGCGAAAAAGCCGCCCGTCGTGCTGGTGCTGCCGGGCAGCCGCCGCGGCGAGCTCGCGCGCCACACGGCCGTGTTCGGCGAAGCCCTTGCGGAATTGGTGGAACGAGCCGGCCTCGTCGAGGCCGTGCTGCCGACCCCGGCGCATCACCTCGCGCGGGTGCGCGAGGCGACAGCCGGCTGGGCGGTCCAGCCCCGGATCGTCGCGACGCCGGAGGAGAAATGGGCGGCGTTCCGGCAGGCGCGCGCCGCGCTCGCGGCGTCCGGCACCGTGACGCTCGAGCTGGCCGTCGCCGGCGTGCCGACCGTCGTCGCCTACAAGCTCTCGGTGATCGAGGAGATGATCGGCCGGCTGATGATCAAGGTGCCGTCGATCGTGCTGGCGAACCTGGTGATCGGCGACAACGTGATGCCCGAGCTGATCCAGCGCGCCGCGACGCCGGACGCGCTCGCCGCCGCGCTCGCGCCCCTCCTCGGCGACACCCCGGAGCGCCGCCGCCAGACCGAGGCTTTCGCGAGGCTCGACGCCATCATGGAGATCGGCACCGCCCAGCCGAGCGAGCGCGCCGCCGACGTGGTGCTGGCCGAGATGGGGCGGTGAGGGAACGACGCGGTCCTCGACAACGAGGGGCTCGATTACTCCCGCTCTGGCGCCCACTCCATTTTAGTCAGGTCACAAGTCCCGTCCATGACCCGGACCACCTGAACGCCGCCGCCGAGCTCACGGTAGAATGCGATCCACTTGCCGATGATCAAGGCCCGCGCTCCGTCGCCGATCTCCGGCCGAGCCGGCCCGAGCTGCGGATGGTCGCGGAGCAGTCCGCAGTTTCGTTCGATCTGATCGTACACCCGGTCGGCTGCATCGATGTTGTGCGGCGCGATGCGGAGCCAGAGCTGAAGCAGGTCTTCGCGGGCGCGGTGGGTGAAGGTGACCTTCCCCACGGGCGCTCACGCTTTCGACTTGCCGAGCCGGGCGCGGCCTTGCTTCTTCAAAGCGGTAAAATCCATTTCTCCGGCATCGCCGCTGTCGAGGCCGGCCTTCCATGCAGCGCGGAGCAGCTTCAGCTTCTCGACTTCCTGGCGCTCCATCTTCTCCATCAGCCGCAGCGCCTCGCGCACGACCTCGCTCGACGACGTGTAGCGACCGGCGGCGACCTTGGCCTTGACGAACTCTGCCAGCTCGTCGGTCAGCGAAACGTTCATGTTCATGGGGCGGGCCTCCTGCTGCCATTGTGAGGCCGATGCCTAGGAATAGCAATCTTTGCCATTGCTGGGCGGGTCCCGGTCCCGACGCCATCGCCGGACTTCGACCCGGCGATCCGTCTCCTCCGTCTCCTCGTCACAACGCGCCTTTGATGGCGATGGATGCGCGGGTCTACGCCGCCGCCGTCCCCGGCTGCGGGCCGGCGAGGCGGGTAACCTCGTCGGCGCTCAGCATCGTGCCGTCGAGGCCGAGGCCGGTGAACTCGGTGTTGACCCAGATCACCCTGGCGCGCAGGCGCCGGCCGTCCAACTCGACCTCGCAGACGCCGTTCGGGGCGAGCCCCGGCACGTTGCGGATGCGCACCCCCGTGGTGCCGAGATCGACCATCCGGGTCGGGTGCGACCGCCCGTCCACCGTCACAGAGATGGCGCGGTCGCATTTCGAGCGCACCTCGGCGCGCCGCTCCAGCACCTCCTTGGCGAGCGCGACCAGCAGCGTCTCGACCGCCTGCCGCAGCGTTCCGGTGGAGCCGACCAGATCCGAGGACGTGCTGTTGACCATCGCGGCCTCGGTGTTGGTGCGCGAGATCGCGTCGGCGACGCCGGTGACGTTGCGGTCGACGTCGCTGAAGTCGACGTTCTTGGAGATCTGGCCGGTCGCGGCGTCCTGCTGCTCGACCGCGGCGGCGATCGAGGTGGTGAGGCCGGCGATCTCGTTCATCCGCACCGCCATGTCACCGATCGCCCCGACCGCCTGCTGCGACGAGTGCTGGATCTCGGCGATCTGGCGGGAGATGTCCTCGGTCGCCTTGGAGGTCTGAGAGGCGAGCGCCTTGACCTCCTGGGCGACCACCGCGAAGCCCCTGCCGGCCTCGCCGGCGCGCGCCGCCTCGATGGTGGCGTTGAGCGCCAGGAGGTTGGTCTGCCCGGCGATCGTGGTGATCAGCGCCACGACGTCGCCGATGCGGGCGGCCGCCTCGGCGAGGCCGGAGACCTCGGTGTTGGCGCGCGCCGCGACGGCGGCCGCGTCGTTGACGATGCTGCTCGCCCGCGCGGTCTGGCCGGCGACCTCGCGGATCGAGGTGCCGAGCTCACCGGTCGCCCCGGCGATCACCTGAACGGCCTCGGAGGCGTGACTGGAGGCGGCGACCGCGTCACCGGCCCGGCGCGCCGCGACGGCGGCGATCTCGCCGAGTGCGGCGCCCGTCGAGGTCATGCGCGCAGCGCCTGCGTCGACCACGGCGAGCGCCTCGCCGACCTGGTCGCGGAACGTGTGGATCATGGTCTCGAGCTGGCGCTGGTGGGTGCGCTTCTGCTCCTCGTCGGCCATCGCCTCGGCCTCCAGGCGCAGCCGCTGCAGCGCGGTCTCGCGGAACACCGCGACGGCCCGGAACATCTCGCCGATCTCGTCGGTCCGGTCGACGCCGCCCAGGGCGACCGAGGTGTCGCCCTGGGCGAGCCGCAGCATGTCGTCGGTGAGGGCGTGGACATCGCGACGGATGGCGCGGCCGAGCACCAACAGGAGCCCGATGGCGAGGAGGGCGATGCTGCCGCCGAGCAGGGCCGACCACAGCAGGCTGTTGCGCGCCTCGGTCGACACCGCGGCCGTGACGTCGCGCAGGCCGGCCCCGAACGTCTCCTCGATGCTCTTCAGCGCGTCGATGCGGGCCGTCGACACCGCCCACCAGGCCTTCGGGTCGGCGCCGGCCACGGCGCCCGAGGCGAGGCTGTCCTTGGCGGCGCGGCGGAAATCGTCGACCGCCGTGTTGGTCGGCGAGCCATCGAAGGCGGCGAGCGGCGCGACCGCGGCCGGCCCGCCCGCCATGCGGGCGACGCCGAGCCAGTCGCCCTGGCGCCCGCCCAGCCGGGCGTAGAGCGTGTAGTCGTCGGGCGTGAAGCGGCCGGCCGAGAAGCCGCGCGATCCGGTCGCCCGCTCCAGGCCGGCGAGCTCCTTGGCGGCGACGATCGCCTTGTAGGACAGCGCCGCGCGGGCGATGCGGGCCTCGTCGGCGAGGGTGCCGAGGCGATCCAGCACGGCGATCAGGCGCTCGATCGTCTCGGTGTAGCTGCGCGCCACCTCGACCCCGCCGATCGAGAATCCGTCGATCGCTGTGCGCAGCGGCGGCACGCGGTCGAGCGCGCCGTCGGCGTCTCGCAGCGCGGCGGCGAGCCCGGGATCGGCGCCGGCGACGTCCGTCACCGCGGCCCGAAAGCCAGTCGCGGCCGCGTCGGTGTCGCGCCGCTGGCGCGGCACGATGTCGGCGAACACGGCGCCCTTCGACGCCGCGTAGGTGGAGGAGGCCCCGCGCTCCTTCTGCAGCTCGTGGACGAGGCCGCCGATGGTCGGCGCGATCGTCACCAGCTCGGCGACGCGCCGCGCCTCGTCGAGCCGCGTCCAGGCGCCGTGCACCTGCACGGCGGCGAACACGCCGAGCCCGGCGACCGGCAACAGCGACAGGATGGCGACCTTCACCGAAAGCTTCATGAGACGACGTCGCGGCGACCGGCCGCCTCCCGTGCGGACAGGATCGATCAGGATGGCTGGATGAACGGAATCGCGGACCGACGTCGGTGTCGCCCGGCAGAGCAGGGGCACGGCGCGCCGTGGCCTCGCAACAAAGCTATGGTGGCTTGATTAATGGAGAGTAACGGACGGTAATTTCATGGTGTCTGGAGAAACACCAAGGTGTTTCGGGTTTTCTCCTATTACCATTTGGCTATTTATACGCTGATACCTCTTTCGGGTGATCGACGGGTGGCGGGCCGGATCTGGTGGGTGATGGGCCGGCGACAGAACGCCACGCCGAAAACGAGACGGGGCGCCCGAAGGCGCCCCGTGTGTCGTGATCGGACCGAAGAGACCGCAGGGAGAGGCGTCCGCCTCACACCCGGCGGGCGATGTCGGTGTACTCGCGGCGCGCGGCGCCGGTGTAGAGCTGACGGGGACGGCCAATCTTCTGGCTCGGATCCTCGATCATCTCCTTCCACTGGGCGATCCAGCCGACCGTGCGGGCCAGCGCGAACAGCACCGTGAACATCGAGGTCGGGAAGCCCATCGCCTTGAGCGTGATGCCCGAATAGAAGTCGATGTTCGGGTAGAGCTTCTTTTCGATGAAGTACTCGTCGTGCAGGGCGACTCGCTCGAGCTCCATCGCGACCTCGAGCAGGTCGTCGTTGACGCCGGTCTCGGCCAGCACCTTGTGGCAGGTCGTCTGCATGATCTTGGCGCGCGGGTCGTAGTTCTTGTAGACCCGGTGGCCGAAGCCCATCAGGCGGAACGAGTCGTTCGGGTCCTTGGCGCGGCGGATGAACTCCGGGATGCGCTCCGGCTTGCCGATCTCGGCGAGCATCTTCAGCGCCGCCTCGTTGGCGCCGCCGTGCGCCGGCCCCCACAGGCAGGCGATGCCGGCCGCGATGCAGGCGAACGGGTTGGCGCCCGACGAGCCGGCGAGCCGCACCGTCGAGGTCGAGGCGTTCTGCTCGTGGTCGGCGTGCAGGATGAAGATGCGGTCCATGGCGCGGGCCAGGACCGGGTTCACCTTGTACTCCTCGGCCGGCACCGCGAAGCACATGCGCAGGAAGTTCGCCGAGTAGTCGAGCTCGTTCTTCGGATAGATGAACGGCTGGCCGATCGTGTACTTGTAGGCCATCGCCGCGATGGTCGGCATCTTGGCGATCATGCGGATCGAGGCGACCATCCGCTGGTGCGGATCGGAGATGTCGATCGAGTCGTGATAGAACGCCGACAGCGCGCCGACGCAGCCCACCATGACGGCCATCGGATGCGCGTCGCGGCGGAAGCCCTGGTAGAAGCGGGCCATCTGCTCGTGCACCATGGTGTGGCGGGTGACGCGCAGGTCGAAGTCCTTCTTCTCGGCGGCGGTCGGCAGCTCGCCGTAGAGGAGCAGGTAGCAGGTCTCGAGGAAGTCGCCGTGCTCGGCCAGCTGCTCGATCGGGTAGCCGCGGTAGAGCAGGACGCCTTCGTCACCGTCGATATAGGTGATCTTCGACTCGCAGCTCGCGGTCGACGTGAAGCCGGGATCGTAGGTGAAGATGCCGGCCTTGCTGTAGAGCTTGCTGATGTCGAGGACATCAGGGCCGATGGTCCCTTGGTGGATCGGGAACGTACAGCTCTCGCTGCCGATCGTGAGGGTCCCGGTCTTCGTGTTGGCGCCCGATTTAGCGTCCATAGGCTCCTCGGATGTCAGGGGTCGAGCGAGCACACGCGGGCTCGCGCCGGCGGGCGGTCCACGGGGTACTTCTGCGCCCAGCCGAGCCCTGCGTACCGCATCTCGTGCAGTGCGGCAAGGTGACGCCACGGGCGCCGCGGACACGTGGCGAAACGCTCGACATACAAGGCGATATGGGTGCGAAATCGCGCCGCCGGAAGCGCCCGGGGCGGGCGCCGGCCGGTTCGGGTCATTGACCGCGATCAAACATCCGGCATCGGGGCGGCCGGACCGCCGGCCGTTCAGGCCTCGGACGCGACCGTCGCCAGGCCGGCCTGGTCGGTGAGGCGGCCGAGGCACTCCTCGCGGCCGAGCGTCGCCAGCACCTCGAAGATGCCGGGCGAGGTCGCGCGGCCGGTGAGGGCCGCGCGCAGCGGCTGCGCCACGGCGCCGAGCTTCAGGCCCTGCTCCTCGGCGAAGGTGCGCACGGCAGCCTCGGTCGCCTCGGCGGTCCACGGCTCGACCGGCGCCAGCGCCGCCGCGAGCCGCCCGAGCACGCCGCGCGCCTCCGCGGTCAGCAGCGCCTTGGCCTTGTCGTCGAGCGCGATCGGCCGGTCGGCATAGACGAAGCGCGCCTGCTCGATCAGGTCCACCAGCGTCTTGGCGCGCTCCTTCAGGCCCGGCAGCGCCAGCAGCAGCTTGTCGCGCAAGGCCGGCGTCAGCTTGCGGGCGAGCTCGTCGCCCTGCGCCATGTGGGGCAGGAGCTTCTCGATCTCGGCCAGGAGCGCCGGCGCATCGAGCTGGCGGATGTAGTGCCCGTTGAGGCTCTCCAGCTTGGCGAAGTCGAAGCGGGCCGGCGAGCGGCCGATCTGGGGCAGGTCGAACGCCGCGACCATCTCCTCGGTCGAGAAGATCTCCTGGTCGCCGTGGCTCCAGCCGAGCCGGACCAGATAGTTGCGCATCGCCGCCGGCAGGTAGCCCATGGCCCGGTAGGCGTCGACGCCGAGCGCCCCGTGGCGCTTCGACATCTTCGAGCCGTCGGGCCCGTGGATCAGCGGGATGTGGGCGAAGGTCGGCACCGACCAGCCGAGCGCGTCGTAGATCTGCTTCTGGCGTGCCGCGTTGGTGAGGTGGTCGTCGCCCCGGATCACGTGGGTGACGCCCATGTCGTGGTCGTCCACCACCACGGCCAGCATGTAGGTCGGCGTGCCGTCGGAGCGCAGCAGCACGAGATCGTCGAGGTTCTCGTTCTGCCAGACGACGCGACCCTGCACCTGGTCCTCGATCGCCGTCTCGCCTTCGAGCGGCGCCTTGAGGCGGATCACCGGCTTGACGCCGGCGGGCGCCAGCGACGGGTCGCGGTCGCGCCAGGTGCCGTCGTAGAGGCGGGTACGGCCCTCGGCCCGCGCTTTTTCCCGCATGGCGTCGAGCTCGGCCTGGGAGGCGTAGCAGCGGTAGGCGCCGCCGGACGCGAGCAGGCTCTCGACGACCTCTCGATGCCGTGCCGCGCGGGAAAACTGGTAGACGGTGTCGCCGTCCCAATCGAGGCCGATCCAGTTCAAGCCGTCCAGGATGGCGTCGATCGCCGCTTGCGTGGAGCGCTCGCGGTCGGTGTCCTCGATGCGCAGCAGCATCTTGCCGCCGCGGGCGCGGGCATAGAGCCAGTTGAACAGCGCCGTGCGCGCCCCGCCGATATGGAGGAAGCCGGTCGGGGAGGGGGCAAATCGCGTGACGACGGTATCTTGCGTCACGGTGTCTTGCGTCGAGGTGTCTTGCACGGCGGTCTCGGACACGAGGCTCTCGGGAGGCTGTCGGCCGCGCGCGGCCGGAAAAACGGGCGCGCCCCTTTAGCACAGAAGTGCGGGCGCGCAATCGACGCTTCGGGCGAGGGGCGGGCGAGGGGCGGGCAAGGACCGGCGAACCTCGGCGGCCGCCGGCGCCGCGGCGGGCGATCGCCCTTGGCGCCCCTGCCCGAATTTGGCACAAGACCCGGATGTGTGCCGCTGCGCGCGACTCGTGCGGCGGCACGGGACCACGGGACACCGACGTCCACAGGACAGCGACAATGACGGCAGTCGAACCGGTCGCCGCCGAAGCCGGCCGCGACTTCATCCGCGACATCATCCAGGCCGATCTCGAATCCGGCCGCCGGAGCGAGGTCGTCACCCGCTTCCCGCCGGAGCCGAACGGCTATCTGCATATCGGCCACGCCAAGTCGATCTGCCTCAATTTCGGTGTCGCGGCCGAGTTCGGCGGCCGCTGCCACCTGCGCTTCGACGACACCAACCCGGTGAAGGAGGAGCAGGAGTACATCGACTCGATCGAGCGCGATGTGCGCTGGCTCGGCTTCGACTGGGGCGAGCACCTCTACTACGCCTCGGACTATTTCGAGCAGCTCTACGGCTGGGCCGAGCACCTGATCCAGGCCGGCAAGGCCTATGTCGACGACCAGACCCAGGAGGAGATCCGCGTTACCCGCGGCACCCTCACCGAGCCCGGCACCGACAGCCCGTATCGCGATCGCAGCGTCGCCGAGAGCCTCGACCTGTTCCGCCGCATGCGGGCCGGCGAGTTCCCGAACGGCGCCCGCGTGCTGCGGGCCAAGATCGACATGGCGTCCGGCAACATCAACCTGCGCGACCCGGTGCTCTACCGGATCCTCCACGCCCATCATCCGCGCACCGGCAACGCCTGGTGCATCTATCCGAGCTACGACTTCGCGCACGGCCAGTCGGACGCGATCGAGCACATCACGCACTCGATCTGCACGCTGGAGTTCGAGGACCATCGGCCGCTGTACGACTGGTTCATCGAGAACCTGCCGGTGCCGTCGAAGCCGCGGCAGTACGAGTTCGCGCGGCTCAACATCACCTATCTGGTGCTGTCGAAGCGCGTGCTGACCACGCTGGTGCGCGAGAAGTACGTCACCGGCTGGACCGACCCGCGCATGCCGACGATCTCGGGCCTGCGCCGGCGCGGCGTGCCGGCCGAGGCGCTGCGCGACTTCGCCAAGCGCATCGGCGTCGCCAAGGCCAACAGCGTCGTCGACATGCAGATGCTCGATTTCTCCATTCGCGAGGTCTTGAACCGCACGGCCGAGCGCCGCATGGCGGTGCTCAAGCCGCTCAAGGTGGTGATCGAGAACTATCCGGAAGGGCAGAGCGAGACGCTGGAGGCCGTCAATCATCCCGACGACCCGAGCAAGGGGACGCGAAAGCTCACCTTCTCGCGCGAGATCTATGTCGAGCGCGAGGACTTTCAGGAAAGCCCGGTGAAGGGCTTCTTCCGCCTCTCGCCGGGCCGCGAGGTGCGGCTGCGCTGGGCCTATTTCATCACCTGCAAGGAGGTGGTGAAGGACGCCTCGGGCGAGGTGGTCGAGCTGCGCTGCACCTACGATCCGACGACCAAGGGCGGCAACGCGCCGGACGGCCGCAAGGTGAAGGCGACGATCCACTGGGTTTCGGCCATCGACTCGATCCCGGCCGAGGTGCGCGTCTACAACAACCTGTTCAAGAACCCGGCGCCGACGCCGGCGACCTTCGCCGAGGACCTCAACCCGCAGTCGCTCGAGGTCCTGACCGGCGCCCGGCTGGAGCCGTCGCTCGCCGACGTCCCGGTCGCGCAGGCGGTGCAGTTCGAGCGCCAGGGCTATTTCTGCCCGGACGAGGACTCGCGCCCCGGCGCGCTCGTCTTCAACCGCACCATCGGCCTGCGCGACACCTGGGCCAAGGTGCAGAGCGGCGGGTGAGGGGGACTTCAACCCTCTCGCTTTGACTCCTCTGCATTGCGCCGTCGGAGGTCTCGTGTCCCGGGCGCGGCGCAACGCGCCGCGAACCGGGACCCAGGGGCCACGGACGAGGGCTCGCCGTGCCGGTCGGCGTTCTGCGTCGTGCGGCCCGTCGTGCCGCCCTGGGCCCCGGCTCTGCGGCGCATCAGGCCTGCGGCCTGCCGCGCCTTGTCCGGGGCACGAAGCTATCCGTTCCCGCAGGAGAACGGTGACGGACTATCTGTTTTCGTTGTGTTCATCCTGAGTTTCCCGAAAAACTAGAATACGCTGCGGGCTCCAGCCAACCGCGGAGTGCCGCATGGCGGAGCCGGGCAGGGCGCCCGATTGGGCGCGCGAACGGGCGCGCGGGCGCGTCGGCGTCCTTCCGGTCGGCCCGCGGCCGCAGCCGGGGGCCGGGGCGGCGGGCGGCCGCGCCCTCCCCATGCCGCTGCCGGTGCGGCTGGGCGATCTCGCTCATGCGGCGGGCCGACGAATCGCCGGGTGGGCGGCCGTCGAGGTCGAGCCCGGGCGGCTGTTCCCGTGGCTGGCGATCGGCGTTGCCGCCGGCATCGTCCTCTATTTCGCCGCCGAGACCGAGCCGGCCTCGTGGGCGGCCGCGACGGCGCTCGCCGCCGCGCTCGGGCTCGTCGTCGCGACCCGCCGGCGCGCCGCCGTGTTCGCGGCCATCGGGATCGCTGCGGTCGCGACCGGCTTCCTCGCTGCGACCGTGCGGGGCCGCGTCGTCGACGCGCCGGTGCTGCGCCAGCCCGCTTTTGGGGCGAAGCTCACCGGCTTCGTGGAGAAGCGGGAGGAGCGTGAGAGGAGCGACCGCATCGTGCTGCGGGTCGGCTCGTTCGAGATGCCGCGCGGCGGACCGGTCGCCGCGGACGCGCGGCCGCAGCGCGTGCGGGTGTCGGTGCGCAAGGGCACGGCGCCGCCGGTCGGCGCCCATGTGGCGCTGACGGCGCGGCTGTCGCCCCCGCTCGCGCCCCTGCGGCCCGGCGGCTACGATTTTTCCCGCGATCTCTGGTTCCACGGCATCGGCGCGTCCGGCTTCGCGCTCGGTGCCGTGCGGCCGACGCCGGCCCCGGGCCCGCCGGACCTCGGCCTGCGAGCGGCCGCCGCGATCGATGATTTGCGCGAAAGCATCGACGCGCGAATCCGCGCGGCGCTGCCGGGCGACGCCGGCGCCATCGCCTCGGCCCTGATCACCGGCAAGCGCGACGCCATCTCGGCCTCGGTCAACGACGCCATGTACGTGTCGAGCCTCGCCCATGTGCTGTCGATCTCGGGCTATCACATGGCCGTGGTCGCCGGCCTCGTCTTCGTGGTGCTGCGGGCCGGGCTCGCGCTGGTGCCGCGGCTCGCCCTGACGCGGCCGATCAAGAAATGGGCGGCCGGCGCCGCGCTCGTCGCGGCGGCCTTCTACCTGATCCTGTCGGGCGCCGAGGTCGCGACCCAGCGCGCCTTCGTGATGACGGCGATCGTGCTGTTCGGTGTGATGCTCGACCGCCGCGCCGTCACGCTGCGCACCCTCGCCGTCGCGGCCCTCGCCGTGATGCTGCTCACCCCCGAGGCGGTCGTGCATCCGAGCTTCCAGATGAGCTTTGCCGCGACGCTGGCGCTCGTCGCCGTCTACGAGAAGGGGCTGCCGTGGCTCGCCGCGGCGCCGCGAAGCCGGCTCGCCGCGCGGCTGGCGCTGTGGGGCGCCCGCGAGGTGGTCGCCTTGCTCGTCGCCTCCCTGGTCGCCGGGCTCGCGACCACGATCTTCGCGGCCTATCACTTCCACCGCGTCGCGCCCTACGGCGTGCTCGCCAATCTCGGCGCCATGCCGGTGGTCTCCGGCTTCGTGATGCCGGTCGGGATCGTCGCGCTCGTCGCCATGCCGTTCGGCTTCGACGGTCCGCTGTGGCGCCTGATGGGCGCCGGCATCGACTGGATGACGGTCGTGGCCCAGTGGGTCGCGGCGCTGCCGGGCGCGGTCGGCCGCGTGCCGGCCTTCGGGGCCGACGCGCTCCTCGTCGCGACCGCCGGCCTCGTCGTCGTGGCGCTGCTGCGCACGCCACTGCGGTGGACGGGCGCAGTCCTGCTCGGCGTCGCCATGCTGCTCGCCGGTGCTTCGGAAAAGCCCGACGTGCTGATCGCGCCGAGCGGCGAGGCGGTGGCGGTGCGCGGCGCCGACGGCCGACTTACGGTGCTGCGCATCGGCAGCCTGAACTTCGCGGCGCGCGACTGGCTCTCCGGCGACGCCGACGCGCGCCCGCCCGATGGACCCGACGTCGCGGCGGGCTTCGCCTGCGATCCGTCCGGCTGCGTCGCCCGCCTGTCCGATGGCGCGGCCGTCGCGGTGGCCCGCACGGCCGAGAGCTTCGCCGACGACTGCGCCCGCGCGGCCCTGATCGTCGCGCTGCGCGATCCGCCGGAGGGCTGTCGGGCGACCGTGATCGACCGCGCCATGCTGAAGGACACGGGCGCGCTGGCGCTGCGGCGGACCGGGGATGGCTTCGCGGTCACCCGCGCCCGCGCGCCGGGCTACGACCGTCCGTGGTCGCCGACGCCGACCGCCGCGGCTCGGCCCGCTGTTCCTTCTGCCGGCGGCACGGCCGCAGGCGCGTCCCGCTCGGCTCCTCCGCCCGATGCCACCCCGGCGATCGAGGACATCGAGCCGGACTGAGCGTTGCTCCGCCGCTCAGTACCGCCGCATCAGGCCGACCAGCTTGCCCTGGATGCGCACCCGGTTGGGGGGGAGGATGCGCACCTCGTAGGAGGCGTTGGCGGGCTCCAGCGCGATCGAGGCGCCGCGGCGGCGGAAGCGCTTGAGCGTCGCCTCCTCCTCGTCGACCAGGGCGACGACGATGTCGCCCGTGTCGGCGTTCTCGGAGCGGCGGATCAGCGCGATGTCGCCGTCGAGGATGCCGGCGTCGATCATCGAGTCGCCGCGCACCTCGAGGGCAAAATGGTCGCCGGCGCTCAGAAGCTCGGGCGGGACGTTGATGATCGAGCTCTTGGTCTGGATCGCCTCGATCGGGGTGCCGGCGGCGATCCGGCCCATCACCGGCACGGCGACGGGGCGCGCCGTGTCCTCGTCCTGCGGCTGCGGGGCGGGCGGCCGGACCCGGCCGAGATTGCCCTCGATGACGCTCGGCGTGAAGCCGCGGGCGCGCCCGCCCGCCATGACGCCGTGGCCGACCGACTCGGGCAGCTTGATCACCTCGATGGCACGCGCCCGGTTGGGCAGGCGGCGGATGAAGCCGCGCTCCTCCAGCGCCGTGATCAGGCGGTGGATGCCGGACTTGGAGCGCAGGTCGAGCGCGTCCTTCATCTCGTCGAAGGAGGGCGGCACGCCGCTTTCCTTCAGGCGTTCGTGGATGAACCGCAACAGCTCGAACTGCTTCCGCGTCAACATGCGTCGTCCCCCGGGGCTTGCTCGGGCAGTGCATCGCAGCCGCCTAAACAAATCATGAACATACCCTATATGTTCGGCATGTGTTCTGCAACCTTTTAATGGTGGCCGGGGGAATCGACGGGTCGCGGCGAATGTTGGTTAGCCCTAAGGAGCGGTTCGCGCGAGCAAAACCGGCGCGGGCCGCTCCCGCCGCCGCGCCGCACGGACGCGCAGCGCGGCCCGGCCGCTCAGGCCGGCAGCCGAATCACGCGGCACGGTCCGCCGGCCGCGACGGCCGGCGCGTGCGGCGGCCGCATCAAGAGGCCGTCGGCGAGGCCGAGCGGGGCGAGCAGCGAGGAGTCCTGATCCGTCACCGGCGTCGCGACGAGTCGCCCCTCGGCATCGCTCGACAGCGTCGCGCGCAAGAAATCGGCGCGCTCGTCGTTGGCTTTCAGGTCGGCGCCGGCGATCGCCGGCTCGTCTGCGATCGTGAGATCGGCGCGGCCCTGCAGGCGGCGCAGCAGCGGCACCAGGAACAGCACCGCGGTGACGAAGGACGACACCGGATTGCCGGGCAGGCCGAGCACGTGGATGTCGCCGAGGCGGCCGCTCATCAGCGGCCGGCCGGGCCGCATGGCGATCTTCCAGAACGCGAGCTGCATCCCCTCGGCCGCCAGCGCCTTCTGCACCAGATCGTAGTCGCCGACCGAGGCGCCGCCGGTGGTCACCAGCACGTCGACGCCTTCTTGGCGGGCGCGCCGGATCGCCGCGACGGTGTCGTCCAGCCGGTCCGGCGCGATGCCGAGATCGATCGTGGCGGCGCCCTCGTGGCGGGCCAGCGCCGCGATGGCGAAGCCGTTCGAATACACGATCTGGCCCGGGGCGGGCGAAGTGCCGGGCGGCACCAGCTCGTCGCCGGTGGCGAGCAGGCCGACGCGCGGCCGGCGATGCACCGGCACGGCCGCGTGGTTCATGGCGGCGGCGAGTGCGAGGTCGCGCATCGAGAGGCGGCGGCCGGCGCGCAGCAGCACGGTGCCGGTCGAAAAGTCGCGGCCGCGGTTGCGGACGTGACGGCCCAAGAATCCGGCGGCGGCCGAGACGGTCACGGTGTCGCCGTCGCGGGTGGCGTTCTCCTGGACCACCACGGTATCGGCGCCCGCCGGCATCACGCCGCCGGTGAAGATGCGGGCCGCTTCGCCTTGGCCGACCGCACCGTCGAACGGCCGCCCGGCCGGCACCTCGCCGATCACCCGCAGCCGGGCGCCGGGCGCCGTCACGTCGGCGAACCGCACCGCGTAGCCGTCCATGGCGGAGACGTCGTCGGGCGGCTGGGTGCGCAGCGCCGTGAGATCCGCGGCGAGCACGCGGCCGTGCGCGTCGCCGACCGGCACGCTCTCGGCCGGCAGCGGCACGGCGCGCTCCAGCACCCGCGCGAGGGCCTCGGTGACCGACAGGGGAGCGGCCATCAGGCGTCTCCGCCGCCGCCGGCGGCCTGGCCGGTGCCGGGCTGGTCGGCGCGGTAGTGGCCGGACTTGCCGCCCTGCTTCTCGAGGAGGCGCACGCCCTCGATGCGCATGCCGCGCTCCACCGCCTTGACCATGTCGTAGATGGTCAGGCACGCGACCGACACGGCGGTCAGCGCCTCCATCTCGACGCCGGTCTGGCCACCGACCTGGACGGTCGCGGTCACGCGCAGGCCGGGTAGCGCGGGCTCGGGCGTGATCTCCACCTCGGCCTTGGTGATCATCAGCGGATGGCAGAGCGGGATCAGCTCGTGCGTCCTCTTCGCCGCCATGATGCCGGCGACGCGGGCGACGCCGAGCACGTCGCCCTTCTTGGCGTCGCCGCGCAGCACGAGGTCGAGCGTCGCGGCCGTCATCACGACGCGACCTTCGGCGACGGCGACGCGCTTGGTCGAGGCCTTGTCGGAGACGTCGACCATGCGGGCCTCGCCGCGCGCGCCGATATGGGTGAGCTGCGGCTCGTCGGTCATGCGGGGGGTCCGGGTTGGTTCGCCGAGCAGTGTCGTTGCGGGGCGGGGGATCACTCGGCGGCCGGCGCGGCGGCGCCGCGGCCGAGCAGGGTGCGGGTCGCCGCCGTCACGTCGTCCTGGCGCATCAGGCTCTCGCCGATCAGATAGGTCGAGATGCCGACGCGCGCGAGCCGCGCGAGATCGGCGGGCGTGAAGATTCCGCTCTCGCCGACCAGCACGCGGTCCTTCGGCACCAGCGGCGCGAGGCGCTCGGAGACCTCGAGCTTCGTCTCGAAGGTCTTGAGGTCGCGGTTGTTGATGCCGACGAGCCGGGACTTCAAGCGCAGGGCGCGCTCCAGCTCGGCCTCGTCGTGCACCTCGATCAGCGCGTCCATGCCGTGCTCGGCCGCGGTCTCCTCGAGGTCGCGGGCGGTGCGGTCGTCGACGGCCGCCATGATGATCAGGATGCAGTCGGCGCCGAGCGCCCGCGCCTCCACGACTTGATAGGGGTCGTAGAGGAAGTCCTTGCGGATCACCGGCAGGGCCGTCGCGGCGCGGGCCGCGATCAGGTGGTCGGGGCGGCCCTGGAAGCTCGGGCCGTCGGTGAGCACCGAGAGGCAGGTCGCGCCGCCCGCCTCGTAGGCGCGGGCGAGCGCCGGCGGGTCGAAGTCGGCGCGGATCAGCCCGCGCGACGGGCTCGCCTTCTTGATCTCGGCGATGAGCGCCGGCTGGTGGCGCGCCAGCCGCCGCTCGATGTCGCGCAAAAAGCCGCGCGGCGGCGTCGCCGCCTTTGCCACCTCGGCCACGGCCGGCCAGGGATGCGCCTTCTTGGCGGCGGCGATCTCGGTGCGCTTGTAGGCTTCGATCTTCTGCAGGATGTCGGCCATCGGGCTCACGCGTCCCCTTCGGTCATTCCGGGGCGCGGGCAGAGCCCGCGAACCCGGAATCCAGACACGACCAGACAGGCCCGTTTCCGGGCTGGATTCCGGGTCTCGGCGGCTGGCGCCGCCGCGCCCGGAATGACGGAACCGAATGCCATCGGGCTCACGCGTTCGACACGGCGATCAGCCGGCCGAGGCTGCCCTCGGCGGCGCCGGTGTCGATCGACTGGGCCGCGAGCGCGACGCCGCTGGCGAGATCGGCGGCCTTGCCGGCGACGACGAGCGCGGCGGCCGCATTGAAGATCGCGACGTCTCGGTACGGCCCCTTGCGGCCCTCCAGCACGCCCTTGAGCGCGACCGCGTTGGCGGCGGCGTCGCCGCCGCGCAGCGCCTCCGGGGCGGCGCGGGCTAGGCCGACCTCCTCGGGCGTGATCTCGAAGGTCGTGACCGTGCCGGTCTCCAGCGAGGCGACCGCGGTCGGCCCCGCGATGGTGATCTCGTCGAGCCCGTCGGAGCCGTGCACGACGAGGGCGCGCTCGGAGCCGAGATTCTTCAAAACATGGGCGAGCGGCTCGACCCACTGGCGCGAGAACACGCCGACCATCTGTCGCTTCACGCCGGCCGGGTTCGACAGCGGCCCGAGCAGGTTGAAGATCGTGCGGGTGCCGAGCTCCACCCGGGTCGGCCCGACATGCTTCATCGCGGGATGGTGCACGGGCGCGAACATGAAGCCGATGCCGGCCTCGCGAATGCAGCGGCCGATCTGCTCCGGGGAGAGCTCGATGCGCACCCCGAGTGCGGCGAGCACATCGGCGGCGCCCGACTTGGAGGAGAGCGCGCGGTTGCCGTGCTTGGCCACCGGCACGCCGGCGCCCGCGACGATGAAGGCCGCGCAGGTCGAGATGTTGAACGAGCCCGAGGCGTCGCCGCCGGTTCCGACCACGTCGACGGCGTTCGGCGGCGCCTCGACCTTCAGCATCTTGGCCCGCATCGCCGAGACTGCGCCGGTGATCTCCTCGACGGTCTCGCCGCGCACCCGCAGCGCCATCAGGAGGGCGCCCATCTGCGACGGCGTCGCCTCGCCCGACATCATCCGGGCGAACACCGCGGCGGCCTGCTCGCGGGTCAGCGGCGCGCCCGTGGCGACCTGCGCGATCAGCGTCTTCAGCTCGACCATTGGAAGCCTCACTGCGGCCGGGACGCCGGGCGCCCGTCGGTCCGGCCCGCCGCCTCGTTGAAGGCGCGGGCGATGTCGAGGAAATTCTTCAGGATCAGATGGCCGTGCTCGGACTTGATGCTTTCGGGGTGGAACTGCACCCCGTGCACGGGCCGCGTCTTGTGCTGCATGGCCATGATCAGCCCGTCGGTCTCGGCCGTCACGGCGAGGTCGTCGGGCAGGGTGGTGCGCTCGACCACCAGCGAGTGGTAGCGGGTCGCTCGGAACGGGCCGTTGATGCCGCGGAACAGGCCCTGGCCCTCGTGCGACATCTCCGAGAGCTTGCCGTGCACCGGCACGGGCGCGCGCACGACGGTTCCGCCGAAGGCCTGGCCCATCGCCTGATGGCCGAGGCAGACGCCGAGCATCGGCACGCTGGCCGAGGCCTTGTCGATCAGCTCCAGGCAGATGCCGGCCTCGTTGGGCGTGCACGGACCCGGCGACAGCACGATCGCCTCCGGCGCCGCCGCCAGCACCGCGTCGGCCGTCACCTTGTCGTTGCGGTGGACGACCACGTCCGCCCCCAGCCCGCCGAGATAATGGACGAGGTTGAAGGTGAAGCTGTCGTAGTTGTCGATCAGGACGATCATGGCGCCCGCCGCCCCCCTCTCGGGGTCTTAGACCGCGCGAGCAAAGGGGGTCAAGGCGGGGCGGGCACGGTTGCGCGTCGCCTCGTCGCCGAAGCGATTACCGCGGCCATGCGGCGCGACCGCTCCACGCGGTCGTTCGCCGGCCACTGCGGCTGCCGCGCCGTGCATCCCGGCCATTCCAAACGACGGTACGATGTTCAGGAGAAATTATGAAACGTGGGCTAATTCGAAAGTCGAGGTTTCGAATGGGTGACTGGAAATGCGTATTAGGACTATGTTCCTCATCTGCTTGGCCGGAGCGTCCGTGCCGGGCCTGGTGACCGCCGGAATGCTGGTTCAGGACGGCCTCGCGCGGGTGTCTCGCGCCCGTGTCTCGGGGGACGCCGTCGCCGTCGTGACGACGGCGATGCGGATCCCGGAGAGCCTCGCCGCCGAGCGCGGCCACTACAACCTCGGCCTCTCCGCCGATGCGGCCATGGACGCGGCCACGCGGTCGACGATCGCTAAGCAGCGCGAGGAGACCGACGCGCGCCTCGCGGCGACCGTCGACCTCCTGCGCGGCTCCTCGCTCGACGCGCGCGGGCCGATCGAGACGCTCGGCCGGGTCGCCGCCGACCTGAAGAGCCTGCGGCAGGGCGTCGACGCGGCCGTGGCCCGGCCGAAGAAGGAGCGTGATCCGCAGGCCTTCACGGCCTCTGTCGTCCTGTCCGACAAGGCTTACGCGACGCTCGACTCCCTGATCGACGCGGTCGACGCCGCGGCGGCCGGCCAGATCCGCGGCGTCGCGACCTATATCGACATCGCGCGCAAGAGCGCGGCGATGCGGCTCAACGGCGGCGATCGCGGCACCGTCCTGATCCAGGCGATGAATTCCGGCGCGCCGATGACCCGCGCACAGCTCGACCGCATCGCCGAGATGCGCGGGCGCATGGAGCAGGACTGGCTCAGCATCGTCGCGGCGTCGCGCCGGCTCGGCGATCCGCCCCGGGTGGTGGAGGCGATGGCGGCGGTGAAGCAGCGCTTCTTCGGCGAGATCGGCGCCCTCTACGAGCAGATCATGTCGGCCGGGCTGAGCGACGGAAAGTACCCGATCTCGATCCCCGACTATCGGCGCCGTCACCTTCCCGGGCTGCAGAGCATCCTGCTGCCGCGCGACGCGGCGCTCGCCACCGCGGCCGAGGTGGTGGCGGCCGAGCGGCACGACGCCCTCGTCCAACTCGTCCTCGCGCTCGCCCTGATGGCATTCGCCGTCGGGGCGGTGGCGGCGGCCGCCGTCGCCTTCGCGCGCCGGGTGCTGCGACCGGTCGCCGACCTCACCGGCGTGATCGGCCGGCTGGCCGAGAAGCAGAACGACGTCGCGGTGCCGGGCCGCGACCGCTCCGACGAGCTCGGCCAGATGGCGCAGGCGCTCGAGGTCCTGCGCGAGAACGCCATCGCGGCCGATCGGATGAGCGCGGCCCAGGACACCGAGCGCCGCGCCAAGGACGAGCGGGCGCAACGCGTCGACGCGCTGACCAACCGCTTCCAGACCGAGATCGGTGAGCTCGTGCGCAGCCTGTCGGCGGCCGCCGCCGGCATGGAGGCGACGGCGCAGTCACTGAGCGCGACGGCCCGCGACAGCACCAGCAAGGCGACCGCCGTTGCGGCGGCGGCCGAGCAGACCTCGGTCAACGTCCAGACCGTCGCGACGGCGGCCGAGGAGCTGTCCGTCACCACCCAGGAGATCGGCCGGCAGGTGGCGCAGTCGTCGTCGATCGCCGACCGGGCCGTGGAGGCGGCGCGGCACACCGACGCCACGGTGCAGCGGCTCGCCGAGGGCGCCCACAAGATCGGCGAGGTGGTCGGGCTGATCCAGACCATCGCGTCGCAGACGAACCTCTTGGCGCTGAACGCCACCATCGAGGCGGCGCGGGCCGGCGAGGCCGGCAAAGGGTTTGCCGTGGTCGCCTCGGAGGTGAAGTCGCTCGCCAACCAGACCGCCACGGCGACCGAGGAGATCGCCGCCCAGATCACCGACATCCAGGACGCCACCAGCGATGCCGTCGACGCGATCCGCGGCATCGCCGGCACGATCGACGAGGTGAGCCGCATCTCGACCACGATCGCCTCCGCGATCGAGGAGCAGGCGGCGGCGACCCGCGAGATCGCCCGCAACGTCCAGGAGGCGGCGCGCGGCACCCAGCAGGTGTCGGGCAACATCGTCGGCGTCACCCAGGCGGCCACGGAGGTCGGCGGGGTGGCCGGCGAGGTTTTGGACGCGGCGGGCGCGCTCGCGCGTCAGTCCGATCGCTTGAAGCAGGGCGTCGACGGCTTCCTGGAGGAGGTCCGCGCCGCCTGAGCCCGTGGCGCGCGGGAGACGATCGCCGCATGGCGGCACCGACCGTCTCCCCGCGGCGTTCCGGGCGCGCGGTGCTTTCGAGGGGGAATTAGAAAAGGCGGCCCTGGCGGTCGTCGACCTGCTCGACGAAGCGACCGGCGTCCGCGAGGTCGGCGCGCAGCCGCAGCGCGCGGGCGAGAATCTCCTCGACGGTCGGGGCGGAGGCGATCTCGAAGGTCGACGGGCCGGCGACGCGCAGCTCGACGGTCGAGCCTTCTTGCAGGCCGAGCACCTCTACGACCTCCTTGGGCAGCCGCACCGCCAGACTGTCACCCCACTTCGCGACCTGCACCTCGGCCTCCGCAATTCGACGTCTCGAGAACGGCGGGTGTCCTACCGAGCCGGCCGCGGCCGCGCAACCCGAAACCCGCCATGACGGCCATGAACCGAAAACGGGAGGTGGGCTAGTTCAACGGGTTAGGTGTCTTTCGGAGACTTCGGTCCGCAACCAGGGCCGCCATCGCCGTCCGGGAGCCGGCGGTGCGCCGCCAATCTCTTCCCCGCTACTGCCCGCGCTTCGCCGCGCTGGCGAAGCGGCGGGCCTCCTCGGCGGCGCGGAACAAGGCCTTGGCCTTGTTGACGCATTCCTGCTGCTCGGCGGCCGGGTTCGAGTCCGCGACGATGCCGGCGCCGGCCTGGACATACATGGTGCCGTCCTTCACCAGCGCGGTGCGCAGCACGATGCACGAGTCCATCTCGCCGGCCGCCGAGAAGTAGCCGACGCAGCCGGCATAGAGGCCGCGCTTCTCCTTCTCCAGCTCGTCGATGATCTGCATGGCCCGCACCTTCGGCGCACCCGAGACCGTGCCGGCCGGGAATCCCGCCGCCAGGGCGTCGAGCGCGTCGTGCGAGGCGGCGAGCCGCCCCTCGACGTTCGAGACGATGTGCATCACCTGGCTGTAGCGCTCGATGAAGAACTGGTCCGTCACCGTCACGCTGCCGATCTCGGCGACCCGGCCGACATCGTTGCGGCCGAGGTCGAGCAGCATCAAGTGCTCGGCGCACTCCTTCGGGTCGGCGAGCAACTCCTCCTCCAGCGCCTTGTCCTCGTGCGGGGTGGCGCCCCGCGGTCGCGTCCCGGCGATCGGCCGGATCGTCACGGTGCTTTCGCGCACGCGGACGAGGATTTCCGGGCTGGAGCCGACCACGGCGTAGCCGCCGAGATCGACGAAGAACAGGAACGGCGCCGGATTCACGCGGCGCAGCGCGCGATAGAGCGCGAAGGGCGGCAGCGCGAACGGTGTGGAGAACCGCTGCGCCAGCACGACCTGGAAGATGTCGCCGGCCGCGATGTACTCCTTGGCCCGCCGCACCATCGCGGCGTACTCGTCCGGCGTGGTGTTGGAGACGGGCGCGGCGTCCGGCAGCTCGGCGACGGTCGACGCCTGCTCCTTGAGGAGCGGGCGGTCGAGCGCGTCGACCACGGCGGTGAGCCGCTCGACCGCCCGCGCATAGGCGAGGCGGGCCGGCACTGCGGGATCGGGCCGCACCGGCGTCACCACCGTGATGGTGTCCTTCACGGCGTCGAACACGATGACGATCGTCGGCCGCAGCAGCACGGCGTCCGGGATGCCGATCGGGTCGGGGTTGGCGGCCCCGATCTCCTCCATCTGCCGCACCATGTCGTAGCCGAGATAGCCGAAGACGCCGGCCGCCATCGGCGGCAGCGCGTCGGGCAGCACGATGCGGCTGTCGGCGATCAGCTTGCGCAGCGCCGCGAGCGGCGGCTCGGGGCAGGGCGTGATCGTGTCGGGACCCCCGTGCCCCGGTCGCGCGAGCTCGGCCTTGCCGTCGCGCACCCGGAAGACGAGGTCCGGATCGAGCCCGATGATCGAGTAGCGGCCGCGCACCGCGCCGCCTTCGACGGACTCCAGGAGGAAGCTCGCCGGCTTGCCGTCCGCCACCTTGATGAAGGCGGAGACCGGCGTCTCCAGGTCGGCCACCAGGGTCGTGGAGACGACCTGGGCGAGGCCGCGCCCATAGGCGTCGACGAAGGCGTCCGCCTGCGGTTCGATCTGCATGCTACGCCACGCTCGCGTCGGCCGTCTTACTGCTCGGCCGAGCCCCGTCCGACGGCCTGCGCCAGCGCCGTCTGGTTGATCTTCACGTTCAGCTCGTTCTGCAGCTGGGCGACGTACTGCGCCATCACGTCGTCCGCATAGGCGTTGCGGAGCTGCTCGACGAGCTTCTTGACGTCGGCACTGCCGGCGTCGAAGGGCGGCGGCTTGATGTCCGTCACCTTGAAGACGATGCGCTCGGTCGGGCCGGAGCCCGCCGCCGTGCCGACGCCGTCCTTCGGCGTCTTGAACACCAGCTCGACCACGTCGGTCGGCAACGGCCCGCGGGCGCGCCGCTTCAGCGCCGGGGCGGTCTCGACCTTGAGGCCGTCCTTGGTCGCGACCTCGGCGAACCAGCCGCCGGCCTTGAGCGCGTCGACCATCTGGTTGGCCTTGGCGGTCAGGCGCTTGCCGATCTCGTCGGTGCGCCAGCGCTCGGCGACCCGGTCCTTGACCTCGTCGAACGGCCGCTCGCGCGACGGCGTGATGCCGGCGACCTCGTACCACAGCGAGCCGCCGCCCGGGATCGACAGTGCCTCGTTCTCGAGGCCGACCTGGGTCGCGAAGGCGGGACCGAGCACGTCGACATTGGCGGGCAGCGTCACGGTCTGGCCGTCCGGCGTGCGGCCGGAGCGGTCGACCGCCTCGATGGTGCGCACCGGCAGCTTGAGCTTGGCGCCGATCTCGTCGAGGCGGCTGCCGGCGGCGAGCTCGTCCTCGACCTTGTCGCGCAGATCGTTGAGCGACGCGCGGGCGCGGTCGACCGCGAGGTCCTTCTTGATCTGCGCCTCGACCTCGGCGAACGGCTGGGTGTGGCCCGGCTCGATCTTGGTCACGCGCAGGATCGCGGTGGTGAAGCGGCCGGTGACCGGGGCGCTGATGCCGCCGTCGGGCAGGCCGAAGGCGGCCTCGGCGATCGCCGGGTCGAGCATGTCGGCCTTCGCCACCAGGCCGAGATCGAGATCGGCGGGGGCGACGTTGCGCTCGGCGGCGAGCGCCTCGAACGTGGTGCCGGCGGCGAGCTTCTCCTGCGCGGCCTTCGCCTCCTCGGGCGTCGGGAAGGCGATCTGCTGCACCTGCCGCTTCTCCGGCACGGTGAAGCGGGTCTGCGCCGCCTCGTAGGCTTGCTTGGCGTCGGCGTCGCTGACCTCGATGGTGCCGGCGATCTGCTCCGGCGTCAGCTCGAGCAGCATCACCTTGCGGTACTCGGGCGCGCGGAACAGGAACTTGCGCTGGTCGTAATAGGCCTGAAGCTCCTCCGGGGTCGGAACCGGGAGGTCGCCCGCCTGGGCGGCGCCGAGCACCACGTAGTCGACGAAGCGCTCCTCGTTCTCGTAGCGGGCCATCGCCTCGGCCGTCGTCACCGGCGCCGCGACGTCGCCGCCGATCGAGCCGGCGAGCTGGCGGCGCAGCGACATGCGGCGCTGTTCGGCGATGAAGCGCTGCTCGTTGTAGCCGGCCTGGCGGATCAGATAGGCGAAGCGCTGCTGGTCGAACTTCCCGTCGATGCCGCGGAACACCGGATCCTGCATGATCTGCCGCACCACCTCCTCGTCCGACACGGCGAGGCCGAGCTGGCGGGCGCGCTCGTCGAGCACGGCCTCGGCGATCAGCGTGGTGAGGATCTGGCGGTCGAGCCCGGCGGCGCGCGCCTGGTCGGGCGTGATCGGCCGGCCGATCTGGCGGCCGTACTGCTGCAGCCGGTCGTTGTAGGTCTGCCGGAACTGCTCGATGGTGATCTCGCTGTTGCCGATGGTCGCGACCGTCGACACGCCGAAGCCGCGGAAGATGTCGCCGATCCCCCAGATCGCGAAGCTGATGACCAGGAAGCCGACGACGGCCGCCATGACGATCTTGCCGAGCCAGTTGGATGAGGCTTTGCGGATTCCGCGGAGCATGAGTCCTGTTCGCAATGGTTGGGGGCGCCTTCACGCGACATCCGTGGGTCGGGTCGAGGAAGCGGGCCCCGTCGATCGGTCGCGCTGCCCGCCGGCCCGGCCGGCGGCGCGCGTGGGGGAACGCCGTCGCGGACGATCATCGTCGGCCGGTCGGCGGCGGCGCGCATCATAGGGGGGGCGCCGCACCCCCGCAACTTCGCCGAAAGGCCTGAGGCGCGACGGATTTTGTCGCACCGCCGGTACGATCGTGGCATAACCCGGGCGACCCTGAGAGGCCCCCGGTCGGGCCGGCCGGCGCGCGGCGCCGCGCCTTCGATTCGGGCCTTCGAGCATCGCGAGGACGAGATGGCGGCTGAGCGACGCCCGCTGGTGGCGGGCAACTGGAAGATGAACGGGCTGAAGGCCTCCCTGAACGAGATCAGCCTGATCTCGCAAGGGCTCGACGGGCTGTGGCGGACCACGGACATCCTGATCTGCCCGCCCGCCACCCTGATCTACACGGCGGCCGCGGTGGCGATCGGCACCAAGGTCGCGATCGGGGCGCAGGACTGCCACGCCGAGCCGTCGGGCGCCTTCACGGGCGACATCGCGGCCGAGATGCTGGCCGAGGCCGGGGCGACCGCCGTGATCGTCGGCCACTCGGAGCGCCGCACCTACCACAAGGAGAGCGACGCCGAGGTGCGCGCCAAGGCGCTGGCCGCCTGGCGGGCCGGGCTCGTCGCGATCGTCTGCATCGGCGAGACCAAGGACGAGCGCGTCGCCGGCAAGACGCTGGAGGTGCTCGGTGTCCAGCTCGCCGGCTCGCTGCCCGACGGGTCGACGGCGGCGAATCTCGTGGTCGCCTACGAGCCGGTCTGGGCGATCGGCACCGGCCTCACCCCGACCGTCGCCGACGTCGCCGAGGCGCACGGCTTCATCCGCGACCGCCTGGTGGCGCGCTTCGGCGCCGAGGGGGAGGGCGTGCGGGTCCTCTACGGCGGCTCGGTGAAGCCCTCCAACGCCGCCGAGTTGATGGCGGTCGCCAATGTCGACGGCGCCCTGGTCGGCGGCGCCAGCCTCAAGGCGACGGACTTCTTGGGGATCGCGGGGGCGTATCGCTGAGCGCGACCTGTCATTCCGGGGCGGCGCGCAGCGCCGAACCCGGAATCCAGCCCAGACTGTCGTGTTTGCCGCTGGATTCCGGGTTCGCGCCTTCGGCGCGCCCCGGAATGACCGCGTCATGAACGCCCTCACGGTGGCGGACGACGGCACGGCCCTGAAGCGACGCGTCGGAACGCCCGACCACGGCGCGACCCGCTCGGATTTCTTCTCCGCTTTTACCGGACCTTACGAATTCCGTGAGATGATTCGCCTCGGCCGCGACCCCGGCCGTTGCCCCGGCCTGCGGCGCCGGAGGCGTGCCATGAAGACCCCCGTGACCCCCGACCCCTTCTCTCGATTCCTCGACATCGCCGGACTCTCCTTCAGCGCCCAGGCCGTCATCGCGATGCGCACCATGACGCTCGCCCGCGGCGGTCCGGCCGCGTTCCGCGAGGCGCACCGCATGGTCGCCGAGAAGGTCGTCGCCGGCCTCGAGGCCGAGGCGGCGGCGATGCGCACGCTGCTGACCGGCGGCAGCTTCGACGACGCCGCCCAGCAGGCGCTCGTCCCGGTGCGCCGCTGCGTCGAGGACAACATCCGCCGCCTGTCCCGACCGCCGTACTGAGTTGCGTCGAACGCGCGTGCCCGTGCCGCGTTGGTCCGCAGCGAGGCGGGCGACGGGCGGTCCATCCATGACGGACGAGACGGCGGACTGCGTGATCGTCGGCGGCGGGCCGGCCGGGCTCACTGCGGCGATCTACCTGGCGCGCTTCCGCCGCCGCGTGGTGCTCTATGACGCCGGCGAAAGCCGCGCCGCGTGGATCCCCGAATCCCACAACTATCCGGGCTTCGCCGGCATCGCCGGCCCGGCGCTCCTGATGCGGCTGCGCGACCAGGCGGAGCGTTACGGCGCCGACCTGCGCCACGGCGAGGTCGAGCGGCTGGTGAAGCCGGACGGCCTGTTCGAGGCGTCCGTCGGGACCGCGGTGGTGCGGGCCCGCGCCGCCCTGATCGCCACCGGCATCGTCGACGAGAGCCCGGCGATGCCCGCCCTGCAGGCGCTGGTGAAGGCGGCGCGGGTGCGCTACTGCCCGGTCTGCGACGCCTACGAGGCGATCGACCAGACGATCGGCGTCGTCGGGCCGATCCGGCGCGCCACCGCGAAGGCGCTGTTCCTGCGCACCTTCAGCCGGTCCGTCGTGGTGCTGCCGCTCGACGACGAGCGGCTTCCGGAGAACGAGGCCCGCGAGGCCGCGGCGGCCGGCCTGACGATCGCGCCGGGGCCGATCGGCGACCTCGCGCCCGACGGCGACCGGATCGTCGCCACGGCGGCGGACGGCGCCCGCATCGGGCTCGACGTGCTCTATCCGGCGATGGGCGCGCAGGCGCGCTCCGATCTCGCCATTTCGCTCGGCGCCCATGCGACCGACGGCGGCTGCCTCACCGCGGACGGCAAGCAGCAGACCGCCGTGCCGCTTCTCTTCGCCGCCGGCGACGTGACGACCGACCTCCACCAGATCAGCGTCGCCACCGGCCACGCGGCCATCGCCGCGACCGCGATCCACAACGCCCTGGAGCGGAACTTCTGCTGAGCGGGATCAGCCGGCCGCGCTAGATCACCTCGCTGGTCATTCCGGGGCGGCGCGTAGCGCCGAACCCGGAATCCAGCCCGGATCCACGAGTTCGCCGCTGGATTCCGGGTTCGCGCCTCCGGCGCGCCCCGGAATGACCGAGAGCTGATCCATCGGAATCAGGATCAGCGGTCGGTGCCGAACCGGAACAGCGTCGCCCCGGCCCGTAGCGCGTCGGCGGCGGCGCCGGTGGCGCGGGCGAGGGCGGGATCGTCGGCGGTCGTCGCCAGCGGCTCCAGCCGGTCGGCGATGCCCGAAGGATCGTCGGAGAAGCCGGCGAGCGTCGTCAGCGCGCTCTCGGCGCGCGACCGCATCGCCGGCGTGCGCGTCTCGTCGCGGGCGAGCATCTGAAGATCCATCACGGCATGGCCGAGGTTTAGGGCCGCGAGCAGGCCCTGCGGGGCGGCGGCGCCGAGATCGCCGGCGCGGCGCAGATGCAGGAGGAGCCGCAGCATGCGGAGCGAGGCGTGCGGGTTCCAGCCGGCCCGCGCGCTCGGCGCGAAGCGGGCGATCATGGCCGCGATGTCGGAGCGGATGGAGCCCGCCGCCGCGGCGGCGTGGATCTCGGACTGGCGCGGCATCAGCAGATGCCCGCCGCTGGCGAGCCCCGCAGCGACCACCAGGGCGAGCGAGTCGATCAGCACGGTGCCGACCGCGGCGGTGCCCGGCAGGCCGGCCTGGCTCGCCAGCAGGAAGCACATGTTGAAGTCCATGGCCGGGATCGCGGTCCGCGGGCTCGCCCGCAGGAGCGCGCCGGCCACGATGAAGGGCAGCACCGAGAGCACGACGGCCGGCACGCTCGGCACCGTGGGCTGGACCGCGAGCCGATAGAGGATCGCGGCGAGCACGCCGGCCACCACGCCACCGAACAGCAGCGGCGCGATCTTCTGCGGCGCCGGCATCGAGCCGAGCACCATGGAGAAGATGCAGATGCCGAGTGCCGTCAGCTCGGCCGCCGGGAAGGCGGTCCACCAGCCGATCAGGCCGGCCGCGAAGGTGGCGGAGCCGGCGGCGAGCCCGGTGTCGCGGGCGAGGATCCAGTCGCGATAGGGCGCGAGATAGCGGGCCTTGGGACCGAACGAGGTGGCGTCGGCCGCCCCCGGCTCGGCGAACAGGGCGCGGCCGGCGGCGAGGATCTGGTCGAGCGCGGCGGCGATGCGAACGACCTCGGGCGGGCCTGCCGAGAGCTCTGGCCCGAGCGACAGCACGGCCGTGCCGCCCGGCGGCCCGCGCAGCACCGCAGCGACCGCGTGCAGCCGCTCCGCCAGCCCGGCCGGCAGCGTCTCGCCGCGGCGGACCCGGGCGCCAGCGCCGCGACCGGCCGCCATGATCTCGATCGCGCCCGACACCAGCGCGTTGACGTGGCGCAGCCGGCGATAGCCCTCGACCGAGCCGGCCGAGACCATCACGGCGAGCGCGTCGACGTCGGCGATCTCGGCCAGCGCGGCGCGCTCGTCGTCGGCCGACGGCCGTCCTGCCTGTCCCTCGATCGCAGTGGCGGCGAAGCTCACCGCCTCGGCCGCGAGCTTGCGGGCGCGCCGGTAGAAGGCGTCGCGGCGCGAGCCCGGCGTGATCAACCCCATCACCAGCGTGACGACCACGACGCCGATGAACGTGCATTCGACGCGGGCGACGGCGATCTCGGTGGCGTGCTGAGGCGCCAGCACCGACGGGAACACGACGACGGCGGCCGTCATGCCGACCATGAAGGTGCCGTAGGAATGCACGCCGCGCAGGATGTGGGTGAGCCCGGCCCCGATCGCGACCACGACGGCGAGCAGGGCGAGCTCCGCAACCGGCTGGCCGAGGCGCACGATGGCGAAGCCGAGCGCGGCGCCGAGCCCGGTGCCGACGAGACGGTAGAAGGCGCGCTCGATCAGCAGGCCGCGCGAGGCCTGCGCCACCACGAAGACCGGCATGGCGGCCCAGTAGGCGTTCTGGATGTGCAGGCTGGCGGCGATCGCGAAGGCGAGCCAGGCGGAGCCGGCGAGGCCGGCGGCATGGAGGAGGGCGGCGCGGTCGAGGCCCGACCAGCGTTTCAGGGTCGCGAGCATGAGGATCCGGGGGTGGCAGGCGGCGGCAATGCTGCACTGCGGCGCCGTTCTGCCCCGGACGGTGCCGCATGGCAACCCGCGGAGGCGGCAACTCCGGAGTGCTCGCCCGACCGCCGACGCCCTGGCCGCGCGGCAATGGAGGCTCGCGGTGGTGGACCGAGCGTCGGGTGCGCGGCTTATCCGGTATAAGGCGAGGTATTAAAAGGGATCTTTATTGCACAAAGAAGCGGCATTTTTTGGATTCGTCATGAAAAAGGGTTGAAGGTGGTTTTGAAAGACGTATCTCGAAGGAGGCATGGATTGCATGTCGTGATCAGAAGGCACTTTGAGATGACCATCACTGTCTCGCTCGAGGCGCTGATCGAGCTGTGCAGGCTGACGGATCGCCGTCCGCTGCTCGCCAGGGCACAGGCGAACACCGAGATGCCGAGCGATGTTCTGCTCAATCATTCAGTTGTTTACGCCCTGTGGCCCGACGCCGCCGAGCCGGCCGGCCACGGTCTCCTGATGGTCGAGGGCTTCGACCGCTACGTCCCGGGCGCCATGGAGAACGTCGGCGTGTTCATGTGCCGCGACCGCGCCGAGGCCGCCGCCTGGTTCGATCTCGCACATCCTGCCAAAACACCCGAGAAAGCCCAGGCACTCGCAGCGTAATAACTATATCCGCGCCGTCACGAGTGTCGTGAAAGAGGATCAAGAAAGCTTCGGCCGGCACGCTCGCGCAGGGCGTCCGCCGCGAACCGGAGGGCCTCCGTGATGTCCTCCGGCTCGAGATCCGGTAACGCGGCCAGGATCTCGGCGTGGCTCATGCCGTCGGCCAGCATGCCGACCACGGTCGCGGCCGGAATCCGGAGGCCTCGGATGCATGGGACGCCACCCATCTGGGCCGGATCGACGGTGTGCGCGTCGTCATGAGAGACCTCGCTGGCGACTGCATTGTCGCTCCGGTCGGGCTCGGCGGCAACTCGACCGGACAAGGGCACCCCTCGCGCCTCACTTCCCCTTCTGGGTCTCCTTCACGTCCGTGAAGGTGATGCCGGGGGCGCGGTCGCGGGTGTAGCCGAGATAGAACTCGTTGCGGGCCAGGTAGACGAGGTCGCCGTCGAGGTCCTCGGCGATGCCGGAGCGGTTCGCCGCCACGAAGGTGTCGAACGCCGTCTTGTCGTCCGACGCGATCCAGCGGGCCAGCTGGAACTCGGCCGGCTCGAACTCGACCGGCAGGCCGTACTCGGCGGCGAGCCGGGCCTTCAGCACGTCGAGCTGCAGCGGGCCGACGACGCCGACCAGCGCCGGCGACCCGTCGGTCGGGCGGAACACCTGGACGACGCCTTCCTCTGCCAGTTCTTGCAGGGCTTGCTTCAGCTTCTTGGCCTTCATCGCATCGGAAAGACGGACTCTCCGGAGGATTTCAGGAGCGAAGCTCGGCACGCCGACGAAGGTGATGTCGCGGCCCTCGGTGAGCGTGTCGCCGATGCGCAGCGTGCCGTGGTTCGGGATGCCGACCACGTCACCGGCGAAGGCTTCGTCGGCGAGCGAGCGGTCCTGGGCGAAGAAGAAGTGCGGCGTCGACAGCGTCACCGGCTTACCGGTGCGCACCAGCTTCGCCTTCATGCCGCGGGTGAGCTTGCCCGAGCACAGGCGCGCGAAGGCGATGCGGTCGCGGTGGTTCGGATCCATGTTCGCCTGGATCTTGAACACGAAGGCCGACATGCGCGGGTCGGCGGCGTCGATCGGCCCGGCGTCCGAGTTCTGCGCCCGCGGGGGCGGGGCGAAGCGGTGCAGGCCGTCGAGCAGGTCGCGGACGCCGAAGTTCTTCAGCGCGCTGCCGAAATAGACCGGGGTGAGGTGGCCCTCGAGGAACGCGGCGAGGTCGAAGCGCGGGCACGCCTCGGTGACCAGCTCCATCTCGGCCGCGATCGCGTCGGCGTCGAGCGTCGCGTTGAGGGCGGCGATCTCGGCCATCGTCATCGCCGCGGGCGGACCGGAGTCGTCCTTGGCGTCGAGGAGCCGCACGCCGCCGCGCTCGATGTCGAAGGTGCCGACGAAGTCGCGGCCGCGGCCGATCGGCCAGGTCATCGGCGTGGTGTCGAGCGCCAGCGTCTTCTCGATCTCGTCGAGGATCTCGAAGGGATCGCGGCTCTCGCGGTCCATCTTGTTGATGAAGGTGACGATCGGGATGTCGCGCAGCCGGCACACCTCGAACAGTTTTCGGGTGCGCGCCTCGATGCCTTTCGCCGCGTCGATCACCATGACGGCCGAGTCCACGGCCGTCAGGGTCCGGTAGGTGTCCTCGGAAAAGTCCTCGTGGCCGGGGGTGTCGAGGAGATTGAAGACGCGGTCGCGGTAGTCGAACGTCATCACCGAGGTGACGACCGAGATGCCGCGCTCGCGCTCGATCGACATCCAGTCCGAGCGGGTGTCGCGCCGGTTCTTCTTGGCCTTGACCTCGCCGGCTAGGTTGATGGCGCCGCCGAACAGCAGGAGCTTCTCGGTTAGCGTCGTCTTGCCGGCGTCCGGATGCGAGATGATGGCGAAGGTGCGCCGGCGCTCGACCTCGCCCGCCAGCGGCGAGGCGGCGGCGGTTACGGCGGCGGCTGCCGGGGCCGCGGCGGTCACGGCGTCGGACAGGGCGGACGAATCGGCGGCGGGCTCGGCGAGGGCCGGGTCCGGGTCACGAAGCGGCTGGGTCATGCCGCGCCATGTGGCAGGGAATTGGCGCAGGGGCAAGGGGTACGAGCCTCTCCCCGCTTGCGGGGAGAGGTCGACGCGCGCAGCGCGGCGGGTCCACGACGCAGAGACTCGCGGCGGCGCCCCCCCACCCGGACTTCGCGCCTGCGGCGCGAACCCCGACCTCTCCCGGCACGCGGGGAGTGGTGAGCCGGGCGGTGAGTCTCTACTGCTTCGCCAGCGCGTCGATCGCCTGGGAAAAGCCCTTGAACGACACCGGGATGCCGACGTCGCGCTGGATCGCGTCCTTGTATTCGAGGCGGCCCGGCTCGGCCCGCGCCTTCAGGCGGCGCAGGAGGTCGTCGGGGATGTCGGCGTCGGCGAAGCAGCCGCCCGGCACGCAGCGCTTGAAGCCGAGCGCGATCGGTGCCTGCTTGTCGTCCAGCAGGAGGCGGGGCGCGGTGGCGAGCCAGACGTTCACGGGGATCTGCGCGACCAGCTTGTGCGGCCCGGTCTTGCCGGCGCGGCCGATGGCGATCTGCGACACCGGGCCGGCCTGCCCCTGCTGCTGCTGGGCCTGGAACACCTCGCAGGTCTTCTGCTGGGCGCCGGGCGGCGTCTCGCAGCGCACCGTCCAATCCTCGTAGGTGGCCGTGGTGCGGGTCGGCGCGCCGCTGCTCGGCGAATTCTGCGTCGGAGCCTGGGCGAGAGCAGGCGAGGCGGCCAAAACGGCCGTGACGGTCGCCATGGTGACGAGCGACGAGGCGAGGCTGAGCAGGGGGCTGCGGGGCATCGGTCCTTCCAGGGAGCAGGGTCAGTAGGTGGCGGTCACGCGCGCATGGATGCGCCAGGTGCCGGCCGGGGTGTGGGGGCCGTCCAGCAGCGCGTAGCCGGCCGCGATGTTGGCCCGGAACGGGCCGACCGTGTCGTCGATGCCGGCGCCGACCGAGGCGAGCGTCGTCTCGTGCCCGAAGAAGATGTCGCGGCCCCAGCCGACGTCGGAGAACACGTAGGGCACCAGCTTGTCGTTCAGCCCTTTGATCTTGAGCGCCTCGCCGAACGAGTAGCCCGGCAGGAAGAGCGTGTTGCGCGAGATCACGGCCTGGTCGACGGTGCGGTCCTCGGTCATGTAGCCGCGCACCGTGAAGGCGCCGCCGAGCGAGATGCGCTCGGTGTCGGGCAGCGGCTCGCCGGAGATCAGGGCGAACAGCTCGTTGGTCAGCACGAAGTCCTTGGGCAGGGGCGTCGTGTGGACATAGGCGAGCGTACCGTAGGCGTAGTGGATGTCGTCGACGCGGCCGTTGGTGAACACCTGCCAGGCCGCCGAGGTGTTGCCCGGCAGCATGTGGCCCGGATTGACCTTCAGCCGGACGTCGAGGTCGTTGACGCCCCACGGGTCGCGGAAGCGGCCGGCCCAGCCGCCGACCATCTGGAACACGTCGGTCGAGAAGTCGGCGATCGGAATGCCGACGAAGAACAATTCGCGGGTCTGGTGCTTGGTCTCGACGCCGAGCAGCAGGTCGCCGAACGCCCACGGCAGGACGTTCTGCACGGCACTGCGGTGGAGCGCCGTGAGCTCGGTCGTGCGGGTGCGGTAGCGCAGGAAGAGGTTCGGCTCCTCGTTGCTCTGCACGTAGTTGGCGATCAGCTCGAGGCTCGACCGCGGCCACAGCGGCACGATCGCGCGGCCGGCGTGGCTCTGGTACTTGGCCGTCTCGGGATCGTTGATCGGGTGGCCGTCCTCGACCCAGAAGTCGCGACTGCCGGTCGCCTGGTAGGAGGCGAGGACGTCGCCGGGCAGCCCGACATTGGTGCCGACGAACCAGCGGTCGCGGCTGGTGTAGAGCGTGCCGGTGTTGGCGTAGCCGGCATAGACCTGCCAGGGGCGGGCCTGCTCGGTGGTGCGCAGGCTCAGATCCGCCTCGGCGAGGTCGCGGCCGGGGCCGAACACCGCCTCGACCCGGCGGAACGGGTTGCGGTTCAGCCAGTCGAGGTCGGTCTCGAGGTGGCGGCTGTCGATCGCCGCGCCCGGCGTCACCCGCACCCGGGTGCGGATGTGGTCGTGGCCGGTGCGCTCCGCCCCCGTCACCGTGACGCGGCCGGTCTTGTACTCGATCACCCGCACCTGGAGGGTGCCGCCGGTGATCTCCTGCGGCGGGATCGTCACCGAGACGAAGGCGCGGCCGGCGTCCTTGTAGACGGCCGAGATGGTCTTCTGCACCTCGGCGATCGACTTGCGGCTGATCGGCTTGCCGAGCAGGGCGGAGAGGCGGGTGCGCAAGCCCGCCGGATCGATCGCCGGGATGCGCTCGACCTCGACGCCCTTGCGATTGGGGGCGGCGAGCGGCTGGTCCTTGGCGCCGAGGAGGACGATGCCCGAGAGGGTGGCGCCGAGCGGCGTGTCGTCCTCGCCCTTGAGGAGGTCGGGGGTGATGTAGCCGACGGCGGGCGCCGTCCCGCGCGGCGGGGCGGGCGGCAGGTTGCGTTCGACGAACTGGGCGGCGGCCGGCGTGGCCGCGGCGAGGACCGCGAGGCCGGCGGCCGAAAAGCCGCTGGTCGCCAGGCCGGCGCCCGGCAGGACGCGCGCGACACCGCCCGGCCGCCCGGCCGGGTGTCGTCGCGACGGCGGCCGCGCGGTCCCCCGCGACGGCTCGATCGCCGGCCAGACGCCGGCTCGCGTTCCAGTCCCCATTCCCGCCTGCCCTTACGCGACAACAATTTTTGTTAGATGAGGCCGAGGTTTATTCTCGGGCCTTGAAGTCTCTCGTCAAGTCGCCACCGCGCGGACGCGGCGGGTCTCGGGCCGCCTCAGCGCAGCGGCATCGCCGGCATCACGCCCGGCCGCAACGGCGGCGGGGCGATCTGCGAGGTCGCTGCCGGCGCGACGCCGGCGAGCGAGCGGATCGGATCGATCAGGCCGGCGCCGACCTGCACGTCCTTGCCGGGTCCGAGCGGCTTGGCCGTGCGCGTGAGAATGCCGCGGACGTCGGCCGGCGTCAGGCTCGGCCGCGCCTCGATCAGCAGGGCCGCGACGCCGCTGACATGGGCGGCGGCGACCGAGGTGCCCGTGGTGAGCTGGTAGGCGCCCTCGGGCGAGGGCACCAGCACGTCGACGCCGGGCGCCGCGACCGCGATGTGCTTGCCGCGATTGGCCTGGACGAAGGGCTTGTCGTCGTTGTCGGTCGCCGAGACGGCGATGACGTTCGGGTCGGCGGCCGGATAGAGCGGCGGCGACTTCGGCCCGGCATTGCCGGCCGCGGCGACCAGCACGATGCCCTTCTTGCTGGCCGCCTCGAGCAGCCGCTCGGTCATCAGGTCGCGCGGGCCGGCGAAGCTCATGTTGATGATGCGCGGGTTCTTGGCGATCGCCCAGTCGAGCCCCTTCATCACCTGGGTCGTGGTCGCCTCGGCGCTCTTGTCGTTCTCCGAGAAGGCCCGCACGGCGAGGAGCCGGATGCCCGGCGCGACGCCGAGCAGCCGGGTGCGCGACGCGATGGCGCCGGCCATGCCGGTGCCGTGGGTGTGCGGCCGGCTCGGTGCGCCCGTCGCGTCGAAGTGCTCGACCGGGACGCCCTGCAGGTCGGGGTGGCGCAGGTCGATCTCGGAGTCGATCACCGCCACGGTCACGTTGGCGCCGCGGACGCGCTTGTGGACGGCGCCGAGGCCGAGCTTCTGGATGACGTACTGGGCCGGGTCGCCGGTCGGCAGGGTGGTGCGGGCGGCGAGGTCGCTGGCGAGATCGCTCGACCCGGAGGCGGCCGTCTCGGGGCCGCCGGGGTTCGGCGGGATCGAGCCGGTGCCGGTGTCGGCGGCCGGGTCGCTCGCCGGCGTGCCGGTCGCGGGCGCGCCGGCCGGGACCCCCGCTTGCGCCAGGTTGTAGACGTAGTTCGGCTGCGCCGAGGAGACGATGCGGTTCTGCTCGAGCTGGCGGATCAGGGCGCGGATGTCCTGACCCGCCTTCATCTGGAACGTGTAGACGGTGCGGCCGGTGAGCCCGATCGTCTCGGTCGCGGCGATGTCGACGCCGAGCGCGCGAGCGATCGCCTCGACCTGGCTGCGCGACACGCTGGCCGGGATCTGCAGCACGATCTCGTTGGGGATGAACCGGGTCTCGCCGATCGGCGGCACGCCGCTCATCTGCTGCTCGCTCGGGGTCCGGTCGAGCCCGGGGCCGGGGGGCGGTCCGCCGCCCGGATTGTTGCCGCCGGGGCCGCCGGCGCCGCGGTTGCCGCGGCCGCCGCCCGCGCCGTTGCCGCCGGTCGTCGTCGGCGGGGCCGGCGGCGTGATGTTGGTCTGGTTCGGATCGGGCGGGCCGAGGACCGTGTTGGTCGGGTTGAGCGACACTAGGCTGACGAGCAGGCCGGGGTCGTAGATCTGGGGCGGGGTCGGGTCGGTGCCGGGACCGGGATTGTAGGTCGGGCCGCCGAAGATGAACGGGTAGGACTGCCCGGGGACCGAGCTCCACACGTCCGGATCGAAGCCGGCCGGCAGGCCGGAGGTGAGCTGCGCCGTGGTCAGCCCGGTGCCGGCCGCGCTGCTGCTCTGGCCGCTGGTCTGGGTGTCCCAGTAGGAGGCGACGACCGTGCCGGTGACGGTGGAGTAGAGCGGCGGATCGTAGGACACTTGCGCTTGGTTGACGCCGACCAGGCCCCCCACGATGCCGCCCGAACCCGTCGTCACGGCGCCGGTCGCGTAGGTCTGCTCCACATAGCCCGCATTGATGCCGATCAGGCCGCCGGCGATCGCCGTGCCGGTGCCGGTGACGGCTCCGGTCGCGTAGGATTGGTAGACGATGGCGTCGTCCCAGGTGCTGCTCGGAACATTCGCCCCGATCAGCCCGCCGATCGCGGTGCCGCTGTCGCCCGAGACAGCGCCGCTGGCGAAGGACTGCAGCACGGCGCCTTCGTTGTAGCCGACCAGACCGCCGGCCGTTCCGCCGACGCCGGTGGTCGCGGCCGCGCCGCCGGCGGACACTCGGTAGAGCACGCCGTCGGTGTGGTTCAAGCCGACGGCACCGCCGACATCGCTGCCGGTGCCGCCCGACACGCCGCCGGAGGCGGCCGAGAACGCGAGCAGCCCGACATTCTCGCCGATCAGCCCGCCGACCGAGCTGTCGGCACCGCCGATGACCGAGCCGGTGGCCGACGAGGAGACGACCGCGCCGTGGTTATCGCCGATCAGGCCACCGACGATCGAGTTGGCGCCGGCCGAGACGGTGCCGGTGGCGATCGATCCATAGATTGTCCCGGTCCCGCCGTAGGGGAAGGCGCCGTAATAGGCGTCGTAGTAGCTGTAGAAGTAGCTGTAGTAGGAGCCGTAATACGGGCTGTAGCTGAAGTAATAGGAGTCGTCGGCATTATAGCCGACCAGTCCGCCGACCGTGGAGTGGTCGCCGCCGGTGACGTCGCCTGCGGCGCCGCTGTAGAGGATCGAGCCTTCGTTCTTGCCGACGAGACCGCCATAGATGCCATACGACGCGTTCGGGCCTGCCGTGACGTTGCCGAAGGCGAAGGAGGCGTAGATGTCGCCGCTGCCGGCATTGGAGCCGACGAGGCCGCCGAGCCAAGCCTCCCCGTCGGTCGTCACGTCGACATCGGCGACGGCCCCGATGATCAGGCCGTAGTTCCTGCCGACGAGGCCACCGGCCCGAACGTTGTCGTAGGCGCCGCCGTCGACCTTGCCGGTCACCAGCACATTCTGGATGAGGCCGAAGTTTTCCTCGGCCAGGACGCCGATCGAGGCCCCGTAATAGCCGGCGGCGATCTCCGCCTCGGCCACGACGAGATTGCGGACGATTCCGTACGATCCGATCGACCGGAAGAGGCCGCTGCTCGAGGTGTGCTTGCCGAGATTGGAGATCGTCCGGTTCGCGCCGATACCGCCCCAGCCGTCGAACACTCCATTGAAGGTCACCGGGACACCCGCGAAATACGTCGCGTCGATGTCGCGGCCGAGCGCGTAGGTGCCCGAGGGATTGTCCTCGATGGCGGCCAGATCGGCGACGCTGTTCACCAGCATGTAGCTGGTGAGGGTGGCGTTCGACCCGACATTCACGGCAGAGGTGAAGCCGGCGAGTTCGATGGTGGAGGTGTAGCTGCTCGGGTTGAAGTAGATGGACACCGAGCCGGTGCTGTTTGCGAAGTCGACCGCGGTCCCGGTCAGCGGAAACACCACGGTGCCGATGCCGGTGCCGGTGTTGTCGGCGCGCAGAATCAATTTTCCAGCGCCCGTGTTGGTGATCACGGCGCCGGACTGGAACACGATGTTCCGGTAAGCGCTCAGCGTCAGCGTCGCGCTGGTGCTCCAGGCGATGTTCGTCGCGACCGTGATGTCGCCATAACCGCCGGTTCCGCTCTGCGTGGTTTCCTGAATTACGTTCGTGCCGGCGTTCAGGGCCGTGACGATGGCGCCGACATTGTTCGTGTCGATGATCAGATCGTCCGGATCCAAGAGCCACGTGCCGCCCTGGCCGGCGTTGATCGAGGCGCCGGCGAAGTTCAGGGTCTTGCCCGAGGTCTCGATGAAGCCGCCGGCCGTGGTGCCGACCGCCGAGATCGTGCCGGCGACCGTGGTCGTGCCTTCCGACCACACCACGATGTTGCCGCCCGCGCCCGCGGTGCCGTCGGCCCGGATGGTCGCGCCGCTCTCGATCGTCACCTGGTCGGCGTTGCGCACCGGCGTGTCGGAGTACTTGATCGTGCCGCGGCCGCCGGCGCGGTCGCCGCCGACCAGCACGGTGCCGCCCGCGGTGCCGGAGGCGTCGAGGAGCGCGCCGGCCGCGAGCGTCACCGTGCCGCCCGTCACCACGATGCGGCCGCCCGCCGCGCCGTCGCCGGTCGCGTCGAGGTGGCCGGCGATCGAGACGGCGTCGGCCTCGATCAGGATGTCGCCGCCCCGGCTGGTCGACCCGGTGACGCCGGCCGTCGTCGTGGTCGTCGGGGCACGGCGCGCCACCATGCGCTGGGTCGCCGTGACCGTGCCGCCCTGGGCGGTGAGGAAGATGCGGCCGCCTTTGTTGGCGATGCCGGTCGCCTTGATGACGCCGTCGGTGTTGCCGGCGAGCGCGTAGACGTTGCCGCCGTTGGCGCGCAGCTCGACGTCGGCGGCCCGGATGGTGCCGCGGTTGATCACCTTGCCGTCGCCGCCCGGCGCCCGGACATGGACCTTGCCGTTGCCGAGGCTGCCGTCGGAGAGCACCACCTCGCGGCCCGAGGCCATGGCGGCGGTGCCCTGCGGCGCCTCGATGACGCCGTCGTTCTGCACGGTGCGGGCGATCAGCACGACGTCGCCTGTCGACGAGCCGATGCGGCCGAGATTGACCACGGCGGCGGTCGACGTCCCGTCGAACGTCATGGTGCCGCGGGCCAGGAACTCCGAGTCCTTCACGTCGAGCGTCGAGGCGACGAAGCTGCCGCCGGTCTGGACGACGCCGTTCGGCCCGACCGCGATGCCGGCCGGGTTCACCAGGAACACGCTGCCGGTGCCGGTCAAAAGCCCGTCGATCGAGGAGGGGACGTTGCCGGTGACCCGGTTGAGCGTCGCGCCGGAGCCGTTGTTGAAATTGACCGTGCCGCCGGTGCCGATCGAGAAGGTCGACCAGTGGACGATGCCGGTCGGGCTCGTCTGGTTGATCACCAGGGTGGAGCCGTTCGGCTGGGTGATGCCGACCGTGCCGCTGGTGACGGTGCCGCCGGTCGGCAGCGCCTGCGCGAGCGCCCGGTCGGGCGTGCCGACGGCGGCGAGCAGCGCGATGCCGACGAGCGCGGCTTCGATCAGCGCGACGCCGAGCAGCGCGTGGAACGGGCCTAGGCGGAGGCGTCGGCTCATGCGGTCTTCCTGACGTCCATGGTCGGCGGTGAGGGCGCCCGCCCCGGCCTCCCCGGGCGCCTTCGGTCCGGGAAAGTAGCAGACACGACTTTGGCGGAACAAGGAAACGGGTGAAGAACTGGTTAACACCCCGCGCGAATCCCCCGCCGCGTGGCGGAATTGCCGCATCGTTGCTGCACTGCAACGATTCGGCACGCGACAGGGGAAGTCCTGCGCCCGCGGATGGTCGAAACCGTCGTCAACGGGCCAGCACCACGTCGCCCATCAGCGAGGAATGGTCCCACGGAAGCTGGCGGTGCCGGGTGGCCTGGTAGACATCGGCCCGCACCCGCTTCATCAGTGCCCCGATCTCCAGCCCGGGGGTGGCGATGTGCTTGAGGAGGGCGGCCGTGAACGGGCTGTTGCG
>NZ_JBEOMB010000024.1:0-19371 GCF_046000175.1 Rhodoplanes sp. SY1 | reverse complement strand
TCGGTGTCGGGGTCGAGCCCGTGCTCCGCCAGATAGTAACGCAGCAGATAGTTGTGCATCGAGTAGTCGAACGGCACCGCGAACTTGAAGCCCTTCCACGACTTCGGATCGCGCTTTTCCTTGTGCTTCATCGACAGCGTGATCGCCTGGCCGTTGATGTTCTCGATCGCCGGCGCCGTGTAGGGGATCGGGCTCGCGCCCGCCCCGATGGTGATGGCGAGCGGCATCGGCGAGAGCATGTGGGCGGCGTCGTATTCCTTGTTGAGCGTCTTGTCGCGGATCACGGCCCAGCCGGCCGTCTTCACCACCTCCACGTCCAGCCCGTGCTTGGCGTAGAAGCCCATCGGGTGCGCCATGATGATCGGCGTCGCGCAGGTGATCGGGATGAAGCCGACCTTGATCGACTTCTTCTCGATCGCACCGGCCCCTTGAGCGAACACCTCGGTGGCGGGGCCGAGCGGGAAGAACTGCGACAGCGCGGCGAGCGCCGTCGAGGCGCCGACCGACTTCAGGAAGGCCCTTCGCGCGGCGTCCTGGGGAAACATCGCGCGCATCACGGCGGAGGCGACGACGCCCGTGTAGCGGTCGTCCTCGCTGGCCGGCGCGGCCGGCTGCTGCTGCAGCTGCAGCGCCTCGACCTGCGCGGCGTGGTCGTGCTCCATCTGGCTCGCATGGCGGCCGCAGACGCAGCCCGAGGTCAGCCGGCGGTCGCTCCGGAAGGGATCGTCGAACATGGACATGAGGGCACTCCGTCTCGCCCGCCGGGGCCGGCGGATGGCACTTGTGCTGCAAAGCATGTGCCAGGGGTGCCGCGCGGGAATCCGGCGGGAGCGACAAGGCGATTGTATGCACTCGCTGTATGCAATGCTCAGAATCCGGGCGACTTGCCGCGCGGTGCGGCAGCGCTCCGGTGCAGCGACCGGTTGCTGGACCGGCGGCAAGGGAGCGGTCGCGGCGTCTCGGCGGGGCGGCGCTGCCGGCGCGGCAACGAAGCGCGAACAGAGTTCCATCAGTCGAATCCGTGGTTTGTTCGCTTCGCACAAACCCGCAGGCGGCACCGCCCCGCCGCGCCGGGCAGACGAAAAAATGCCGCGCCGCAAGACCCCGCCGATGGAATCGGCCTTATGCTGGCGGCGAACGGGTGCCCGGCTCGCGTCACGGCGCCAGACGGTCCCGATCGCCACCCTGATCTCACGGCGCGAGCGGAGACGACGTGCACAGCGCAGGATTGCTGCCGACCATCGTGATCAGCCTGACGGTCGCCTTCGTCGGCGGCCTCCTGGCGCGCGCCGTGCGGTTGCCGCCGATGCTCGGCTATCTGCTGGCCGGCGTGGTCGTCGGGCCGTTCACGCCCGGCTTCACGGCCGACCAGGCGATCGCCAACGAGCTCGCCGAGATCGGCGTCGCGCTGCTGCTGTTCGGCGTCGGCCTGCACTTCTCGTTCCGTGATCTCATGGCGGTGCGCACCAGCGCCGTGCCGGGGGCCCTCGTCCAGATCGCCGTCTCGACGGCGATCGGCTGGACGGTGGCGCGGCTGGTGGTCGGGCTCGACCCCGTCGCCGCCGTCATCGTCGGCCTGTCGCTCGCCATCGCCTCGACCGCGGTCGCGACCCGGGCGCTCGACCAGCGCGGCCAGCTCACCGCGCCGGCCGGCCGGATGGCGCTCGGCTGGCTGGTCGTGCAGGACATGGTGGTGATCCTGGCGCTGGTGCTGATCCCGACCCTCGGTGCCGGGGCGAGCTCGCCCGGCGAGGTCGTGATCGAGATCGGCCGCGCCGTCCTGCAGCTCGCCGGCTTCGTCGCCATCATCCTGGTGGTCGGCCGCAAGGCGATTCCCGCGCTGCTCGGCTACGTCGCCCGGCAGGGCTCGCGCGAGTTGTTCACGCTCGCCGTCGCCGTGGTGGCGCTCGGCATCGCCTGGGGCTCGTCGCTCCTGTTCGGCATCTCGATCGCCCTCGCCGCCTTCTTCGCCGGCGTCGTGCTCGGCGAGAGCGACCTCAACCACCACGCCGCCGCCGAGGCGCTGCCGATGCAGCACATCTTCGCCGTGCTGTTCTTCGTCTCCGCCGGCATGCTGTTCGATCCGACGACCCTGCTGCGGATGCCGCTCGAGATCGCCACCCTGGTGGTCACCATCGGGGTCGGCACCGGAATCGTCACCATGATGATCCTGCTCCTCCTGCGGGCGAGCCCGCAGACCGCCGGCATGGTCGGGGCGACATTCGCGCAGATCGGCGAGTTCTCCTTCATCCTCACCGATCTGGCGGTCCGGCAGGGGCTCCTGCCGGGCACCGGCCGCGACCTCGTGCTGGCCGCGGCGCTGGTCGCCATCATGCTCAACCCGCTGATGTTCCCGATCGCCTTGCGGGTCGCCGACTGGCTCGGCGAGCGGCCCGCGATGGTGCGCTGGCGCGAGCAGCAGGCCCGCTCCTTCATGTCGCGGCCGGGCGTGCTGGTCGATCACGCCATCCTGGTGGGACACGGGCGGGTCGGCGCGACCGTCGCGACCGCGCTGCGTCGGCACGGGCTCGACTATGTGGTGATCGAGGCCGACCGCCGGCTCGCCGAGCGGCTGCGCGACGACGGCACCCCGGTCGTCTACGGCGACGCCAGTCGCGCCGAGGTCCTCGGCGCGACCTTCCCGGAGCTCGCGCGGCTGATCGTGGTGGCACTGCCTGACGCCTTCCACGCCCGCCGGGTGATCGCGCTCGCCCGCGCCCTCAACCCGACGATCGAGACGGTGGTGCGCACCCATTCGGAGGCGGAGGCGCTCTACCTCGCCGACGCGGGGGTCGGCCTCGCCGTGATGGGGGAACGGGAGATCGCCTTCGGCATGTCCGACTTCGCCCTCCAGCGCCTCGGC
Source organism: Rhodoplanes sp. SY1 (assembly GCF_046000175.1). NCBI lineage: Bacteria > Pseudomonadati > Pseudomonadota > Alphaproteobacteria > Hyphomicrobiales > Nitrobacteraceae > Rhodoplanes > Rhodoplanes sp. SY1. The sequence goes on along the minus strand of NZ_JBEOMB010000024.1, from coordinate 16,508 downwards.
GTCACGGCCGAGGACGCCCAGGAGACCGTCAACCGGCTGCGCGCCCGCACCCGGCCCGGCGCGGCGGCAGCCTGAGCGGGCGGCCCGAGCGGGCGAACGGTGCGGCGGACCGGGGCGTCGGCTCGTCCGAACGGAGCGGTCCGGCGCGTCTAGTCGCTCCGGTAAAGTACGTAAGCGATTGGTCGCAGCCGGCCGGGATTACTTTGCAAAAGTTCTAAGCTGCTGACCTTTCGAGCCAATTTTCTTGACTCCGAGGGCCCGGTCCCGGACAAACATGATAGTGGTTCTCAATTGCGTTGTTTCAGGACCGAAGGCCGTCTCATGGCTGATGTGTTTTCCAACCCGCATGCCGTTGTCGACCGCCAGGCCGTCGATCTGCAGGCCTCGGTCTCCTCGCTTCCGCTCGGCACCGCGCGCCGCGGCTTCTGCGGCCGCATCGACGCGATCGCGGTGAACGGCCATTCCGTCGGCCTGCCGGCCGGCGAGCTGGAGAGCCGCCTCCTCGAGCTCGGCTTCGTCGAGGGCGCCCGCGTCGAGATCCTGCACGAGGGCATGTTCGGCCGCGATCCGATCGCCGTGCGGGTCAACGAGGCCACCATCGCGCTCCGCCGCCGCGAGGCGATGGCGATCCTGGTGAGCTGACCGGATTCCGTCATGAGCGCCGCCGAACCGGCCGGGCCGTGGCATCTGGCCCTGGTCGGCAATCCGAACTGCGGCAAGACCGCCCTGTTCAACGCCCTCACGGGCAGCCGCCAGAAGGTGGCGAACTATCCCGGCGTCACGGTCGAGCGGAAGTCCGGCCAGTTCCAGACGCCCTCGGGGCGCAGCGTCCACCTGCTCGACCTGCCCGGCACGTATTCGTTGCGGGCGAGAAGCCCGGACGAGAAGGTGACCCGCGACGCGGTGCTCGGCCAGCTCGCCGGCGAGACCGTCCCCGACATGCTCCTGTGCGTCGCCGACGCCACCAATCTGCGCATCGCGCTGCGCCTGGTGCTGGAGCTCAAGCGCGTCGGGCGGCCCATGATGCTCGCCCTCAACATGATCGACATCGCCAAGAAGCGCGGCTTCGCCTTCGACCTCGACCGCCTCTCGGCGGAGCTCGGCATCCCGGTCGTCACCTCGACGGCGGTGCGCCGCGGCGGCGTCGAGGCGCTCGTCGCCCGCATGGACGCGCTGATCGCCGACCGCCCGGCCGCTCCGGCCGAGCAGGCCTGGGCGCCGCCGTCCGCCGCCGAGCTGCGCGCCACCCAGCGCGAGGCCGACCGCATCCTGGCTGCCGCCGTGCAGGCGCCGGGCCGCCCCGACACCCTGACCGGCCGGCTCGACACCGTGCTGCTGCATCCGGTGTTCGGCATCGTCATCCTGCTCGCCGTGCTGTTCGTGATGTTCCAGGCCGTGTTCACCTGGGCGCAGCCGGTCATGGAGGCGATCAAGGCGGGCTTCGAGGCGCTCGGCGCGCTCGTCCAGGCCCACATGCCGGAAGGCCTGCTGCAGAGCTTCGTCCAGGACGGCGTGATCGCCGGCGTCGGCAGCGTGCTGGTGTTCCTGCCGCAGATCGTGATTCTCTTCTTCTTCATCCTGGTGCTCGAGGATCTGGGCTACCTTGCGCGCGCCGCCTTCCTGATGGATCGGGTGATGGGCGGCGCCGGCCTGCACGGCCGCGCCTTCATCCCGCTCCTGTCGAGCTTCGCCTGCGCCATCCCGGGCATCATGGCGACCCGCGTCATCGACAACCGGCGCGACCGGCTGACCACCATCCTGGTGGCGCCGCTGATGACCTGCTCGGCCCGCATCCCGGTCTATGTGCTGATCATCTCGGCCTTCATCCCGGACGAGGACGTGCTCGGCGTGCTCTCGCTGCAGGGGCTCGTGATGTTCGGCCTCTACGCGGCGGGGATCACGAGCGCGCTCCTGGTGTCCTTCGTCGCCAAGCGTCTGTTCTGGCGCGACCACCCGACCGAGCCGTTCATGCTCGAGCTGCCGGACTACAAGCTGCCGCGGCCGAAGAGCATCCTGATCGGCCTCTACACCAAGGCGATGATGTTCCTGAAGCGGGCCGGCACCACCATCTTCTCGATGATGGTGCTGATCTGGTTCCTCGCCTCGTTCCCGCGTCCGCCCGAGGGCGCGACCGAGCCGGCGATCGAGTACAGCCTCGCCGCCTGGATCGGCCGGGCGCTGGAGCCGATCACGGCGCCGATCGGCTTCGACTGGCACATCAACGTCGCGCTCGTCCCCGGCATGGCGGCCCGCGAGGTCGCGGTCGCGGCGCTCGGCACCGTCTACGCCATCGAGGGCGGCGCCGAGGCGGCCGACAAGATCGGCGCGACGCTGGCCCAAAGCTGGAGCCTCGCCACCGCGCTGGCGCTGCTCGCCTGGTACATCTTCGCCCCGCAATGCGCCTCGACGCTCGCCGTGATCCGGCGCGAGACCGGCGGCTGGCGCTGGATGGCGGTGTCGTTCGGCTACATGATCACGCTCGCCTACGCGGCCGCCTTCGTCACCTACAATGTCGCCAGGATGCTCGGCGCGGGGTGAGTGGCGCGCGCTGATGGGAGCGGATGTCGTTTCGACTGGACGCGCCCCATCCTCCGCTCATGCCCGCGAAGGCGGGCATCGAGAGCGTCTCTGCCGTGTCGCCCCTGGGTCCCCGCCTTCGCGGGGACGAGCGGACCGCGCCTGATGCGCGAGCGTGAAGGCCGCGGTCAGCCGCGAAACATCTGGCCGCCGTCGACGTCGACCACGGTGCCGCTGAGATAGGCGGCGCGCGGCGAGGCGAGCATCACGGCGAGATCGCCGATCTCTTCCGGCTCGGCGAGCCGGCCGAACGGCAGCGGCCCGAGCGCCTCGCGCCAGCGCTCAGGATCGCCGAAGCGGTCCTCGGCCTTTCGGCGGGCGATCGTCTCGATGCGGCTCGTCCGGGTCGGCGACGGATTGATGCCGACGACGCGCACGTTCCAGTCGACGCTCTTCGCCCCGACCGCGCGGGTCAGCGCGATCAGCGCGGCGTTGCCGGCCGAGCCGCAGACATACTCGAAGCGCGGCGCCTGGCCGGCCATGCCGATGATGTTGACGACGACGCCGTCGCGCCGCGCCTTCATGGCCTCGAGATAGAGCTGCATCAGGTGGACGTAGCCGAACACCTTCAGCTGCCAGGACTCGATCCATTGCTGCAGGGCGAGACCGAACAGATCGCCGCCCGGGATCGCGCCGGCATTGTTGACCAGCACGTCGATCGTCGGATGCGCCGCGAACAGTCTCTCGCGTTCGCCCGCCTGGGCGAGATCGCCCGCGAAGACCCTCACGTTGCCGAGCGAGTCGAGCTCCCGGGCCGTGGCGTCGAGCTTTGCGGCGTCCCGGCCCGTGATGACGACACGCGCACCCTCGCGTAAAAAGCTCTCGGCGACGGCGCGGCCGATGCCGCGCGATCCGCCGGTGACGAGAACCGAGCGGCCGGCGAGCGCCAGATCCATCTCAACCCTCTCCCAGCTCGGTTCCGGCCGGCACGGCGGCTGCGAACCAGTCGGCCAAGCGGCTGCCCGTGAAGAAGCCGACCTGTGGCGACGCCATCAAGAGATCGAGCATGCGGTCGAGCTCGTGGATGCGGTGCGGCACCGCGATCAGGTGAGGATGCAGCCCGAGGGCGAGCACCATCGCGCTGTCGCGGCACTCGGCCTCGAAGCGCCGCAGCGTGTGCTCGAGCCGCGCCGCCATCTCGCAGGTGGCGTGGCGCTCGATCGCGTAGATGATCGAATCGTTGATCTCGAGATTGTAGGGCAGCGCGATCAGCGGACCGGCCTTGGTGGTCATCCAGGACGGCCGGTCGTCGACCACCCAGTCGCAGACATAGTCGAGGCCGGCGCCCTTCAGGATGTCGGGCGTGTCGACGGTCTCGCGCAGGCCGGGCGACAGCCAGCCGCGCGGCCGCGTGCCGGTGAAGGTGGCGAGTATCCCGAGGCTCGCCCGCACCAGCGCCTCCTCTCCGCCCTCGACGTGATTGGTCGCCTTCTGGTGCATGCCGTGGCCGATGAACTCCCACCCGGCGTCGCGCATCGCCTCGGCGGCCGGCCGGTAGGCGTCGATCACGCCGGCATTGATGCTGGTCGAGGCGGGCAGGCCGCGCTCGGCGAAGGCCTGCAGGATGCGCGGCAGCCCGGCCCGCATGCCGTAGTCGGCCCAGGAGAAGTTCGGCACGTCCGGCACCGTCTCGCGGCCGTGCGGCGGCGTCACGATGGTGCGCGGCATCGGCTGGTCGAACAGCCAGTTCTCCACGTTGACGACGAGGTGGACCAGGATGCGCTTGCCGTCGAGCGCCGGCAGCGGCGGCCGCGCCGAGGAGAGCCGGTAGGGGATGCGGGGGTTGGACATGAGGCTTTTCAGTTGTTTGCTCGGGTCGGTAACGGGAGCGGAGTGTGTGGCCTACCCCCCTCCCTGTCCCTCCCCCACAAGGGGGGAGGGAACGCAGGAGCGAGGTGCTTCTCGGTTTGGCCGACGCTATGAAGCAGACGTCTCATGCGGAGTGTGAGTGCACTATGCCGCGAGCACGGCCTGCTCCCTCCCCCCTTGTGGGGGAGGGGTGGGGAGGGGGGTGAGCCACGGCCGCCGAGGTCAATAGCAAGCCCCCGAATCCTCAATGATGCATTACGTTCATCTCTTTCAGGATGTCGGCCTTGTAGGCGACGAAGGCCGGGCTCGTCAGGCTGGCGATCGAGCGCGGGCGCGGCAGGTCGATCGCGATGGTGCGCACGATGCGGCCGGGTCGCGCCGACATCACGCAGACGCGGTCGGACAGGAAGATCGCCTCGTCGATGTCGTGGGTGACGAACAGCACCGTGGTGCCGAGCGTCTCCCACACGTCGAGCAGGAGCTGCTGCATCGACAGGCGCGTCTGCGCGTCGAGCGCGCCGAACGGCTCGTCCATCAGCAGCGCGCGCGGATTCATCACCAGCGCGCGGGCGATGCCGACGCGCTGGCGCATGCCGCCGGAGAGCTGCACCGGGAGTGCCTCGGCGAAGGCGTCGAGCCCGACCAGATGCAGGAGCTCGCGGGCGCGCGGCTCGTAGACGGACTTCGGCACGCCCTGCACCTTGGGCCCGAAGATCACGTTGTTCCACACGTCGAGCCAGGGGAACAGCGCCGCCTCCTGGAAGACGACGCCGCGGTCCGGCCCGGGCTTGGTCACCGGGCGGCCGTCGAACAGCAGCGCGCCGGCCGACAGCCGGTCGAAGCCGGCGAGCAGGTTGAGAAGCGTGGACTTGCCGCAGCCGGACGGCCCGAGCAGCGCGACGAAGTCGCCCTCGCCGATCTCCAGGCTCACGTCGTCGAGCGCCCGCACGGTGCGCACGCCCGGAAAGGTCTTGCTGACGTTCTGGAACTGCACGGTGCCCATGGTGGTCTCGCGCGGCGATCTCAGGAATGATGGGACTGCAGGCGGCGCCAGGTCAGCGCCCAGCGCTCGGCGAGCAGCACGAGACGATCGCTGAGGAAGCCCAAGAGGCCGATCGTGATCATGTCGGCGATCACCACGTCCATGCGGCCGACGTAATAGGCGTCCCACAGCACATAGCCGAGCCCGGACTTCACCGCCACCATCTCGGCGACGATCACGGCCGTCCAGCCGATCCCGAGCCCGATGCGCAGCCCGGTGAAGATCGACGGCAGCGCGGCCGGTAGCACGACGCGGCGCAGGATGGTGAACGGCCCGGCCCCCATCATCAGGGCGGCGCGGACCAGCATGCGATCGACGTCGCGGGCGCCCTGGCTGGTGTTGACCACGATCGGATAGAAGGCGCCGAGCGCGATCAGGAAGATCGCGCCGCCCGGCCCGATGCCGAACACGGCGATCGAGAACGGCAGCCACGCCGTGATCGGGATCGGCCGGAGGATCTGGATGGTGGGATCGAGCGCGCCGGCCGCGATGCGGTTCCAGCCGATCGCGATGCCGGCCGGCACGCCGATCAGGATGGCGCAGCCGAAGCCCTTCGCCACCCGCTCGGCCGAGTAGAGGAGATTGTCGAGCCAGGTGCCGGAGTACGGGTTGAGGCCGAGCCCCTGGGCGCCGAACGCCCAGGTCTGCCAAGCGGCCCAGACGCGGTCGGGAGTCGGCAGCACGCCGCCGAACAGCGAGCCGCCGGTGCCGGCGATCTGCCAGGCGGCGACGACCAGGACGGGCAAGGCGACGGCGAGCAGCACGCGGCCGACGAGCCGGGAGGGGCCGCGGAGCACCGCACGGCGCGGCCGCCCGGAGGCGAAGCCGCTCGGCGCGTCGATCGCGGGCGACGCGGAGGGGCGCGCGCTCGGGGTCGTGACCGGCTCCATGATGACCGCCATCAGCGCGCGTCCTCGTCTCGTCGTCAAGCCGCGGGGCGGGGCGGCCGGATCACTTGCCGAGCGCCTTGGTGACGAAGCTGCCGTCCCAGGCGCCGTCGATCTGGCCCGAGACGTCCTTCTGGATCACGCCGAGATCCGCGAAGGCCTTGGCCTGGCGCTTGATCTGATCGGGCGACACGACCTCGCCGAGCGTGATGATCTGCGCGGCTTTGGCGGCGATGTCGGGCTGCATGCCGGAGAGCTTCGCATAGGTCTCGGCGAACTTCTTGGGATCCTTCTTGAGCTGCTCCTGGGCGTCGAGATAGGCCCAGACGAAGCGCTCCATGGCGTCGCGCTTCTTGGTGGCCGCCGTCTTCGACGCCATGATCATGCCGAGCTCGGCGCCGACCGCCTTGGACGAGGAGTATTCGAGGTTCTTGGCGAAGAAGCCGTAGCCTTCCATCACCGGGATCGACTCGAACGGTTCCCAGGTGACGATGCCGTCGACCTCGCCCTTCTTCAGCGCCTGGTTGAAGTTGGCGCCACCGCCCTGGATGTTGACGGCCTGGAAGCTGGTGTAGGGCACGCCCTTCTCGACCAGCGTCGCGGCGAACTGGAACCACACGGCCGAGCCCGGCGCGATGGCGATCTTCTTGCCCTTCAGATCCTCGAAGGAATCGAGCTTCACGCCGGTGCGGCCGATCACGTATTTGGGCGAGGAGCCCACCCCCATGATGCCGACCACGTCGGTCGATCCTTGCGCGAGCGAGATGGCGAGATCGGCGGGGCCGACCGAGGCGACGTCGAGCGAGCCGGCGAGCAGCGCGGTGCGGGCGTCGGCGTAGCGGGCGAACTCGACCAGCTCGAGATCGACGCCGAGGCCTTTCAGCTTGTCGGCGATCATCAGCATCGGCGCGAGATGGCCGACCTTCTGATAACCGACCGTCAGCTTGGTCGGCGTCGCGAGCGGCTTCGGCTCGGGGCCGGCGGCGGAGGCCGGCAGCGCGAGCCCGAGCGGCGAGACGATCGCCAGCGCGGCGACGGCGAACAAAGCGAGGACTCTACGGCGCATCGGCATCCTCCTGGTCGGGACGGGGGTGGGCATGCTGCGTTAAAATTTACGTCAGTGCGTCCGTGTGCTGGTCATTCCGGGCCGCACGCGCCAGCGTGCGAACCCGGAATCCAGCGCCAGCCTACTCGTTCGCGGCTGGATTCCGGGTTCGCGGACCGTTCGGTCCGCGCCCCGGAATAGCCCGAGTCTCCTCATCAGATCACCCGCTCCTTGCGCAGGGTCTCGATCTCGTCCGGGCCGAGGCCGATCTCCGAAAGGATCTCGTCGTTGTGGGTGCCCGCCGCCGGCAGCAGCGTGGTCAGCGCCGCCGGGGTGCGCGACAGCTCGACCGGCTGGCCGACCAGCCGCAGCGTGCCGCGCTCGGGATCCTCGACCGGCACGGCGATGCCGAGATGCTGCACCTGCGGGTCGGCGAACACCTCGTCCATGGCGTAGATCGGGCCCGCCGGCACGTTCGCCTCCTCGAGCAGGGTCAGCCAGTCGTGCGACGTCTTGCGAGCAAACACCGCGGCGAGGCGCTCCTTCAACGTGTCACGATTGCGCAGGCGGTTCTCCTGACAATCGTAGTCCGGGTGGGTCGCCAGCGCCGGCTCGCCGATCGCATCGCAAAAAGCGCGCCACTGGCCCTGTCCGCCGACCCCGATATTGATCCAGCCGTCCGCCGTCCGCATCACGCCCATCGGAGTCGTGTAGGGATGGTCGTTGCCGGCCTGCTTCGGCACGGTGCCCTCGACCAGATACTTGGCCGCCTGGAAGTCCATCATGGCGATCTGCGCCTGCAGGAGCGACGAGCGGACCCACTGGCCCTCGCCGGAGCGTTCGCGCTCGGCCAGCGCGACCAGAATCCCGATCGCCGCGTAGAGGCCGGCCGACGAGTCGGCGACCGCGATGCCGGCCCGCACCGGCCCCTGTCCGGGCAGGCCGGTCACGCCCATCAGCCCGCCCATGCCCTGCGCGATCTGATCGAATCCCGGGCGATGCCGATATGGCCCGTCCTGGCCGAAGCCCGAGATCGAGGCGAGGATGATGCGCGGGTTGATGGCTTTCAGATCCTCGTAGGCGATGCCGAGCCGGATCTTCACATCGGGCCGGTAGTTCTCGACCACCACGTCGGCGGTCTCCACCATGCGCTTGAACAGCGCGAGGCCCTTCGCGGTCTTCAGGTTCAGCGTGACGGTGCGTTTGTTGCGGTGGAGGTTCTGCATGTCGGCGCCGCTGCGGGCGCCGTTCGTGCCTTCGTTCGGATCGACGCCGGCCGGCGCCTCGATCTTGATCACGTCGGCGCCGAAATCGGCGAACACGCGGCAGCAGGTCGGGCCGGCCCGCACGCGGGTGAGATCGAGGATGCGCAGGCCGGCGAGCGCCGACGAGGGAGTCTTGGTCATGCGGCGAATCCTCTGGCGATCGCACCCGTGGCGATCGCGCCTGTTGGGATCGTCTCGGTCGTGATCTGGTCGGTGATCGCGCCCGGCACGCGGCCGTGCCAGTCGGTGAGAGCCTGAAAGGCCTGGCCGAGCGCGAGAAGCCGTGCTTCGGAGCCGGGACGGCCGACGATCTGGAGGCCGACCGGCAGGCCGGCGTCGTCGAAGCCTGCCGGCAGTGCCAGCGCCGGCAGGCCGAGGCTGTTGACGAAGCGGGTGAAGCGGCTGAGCGCATAGAGGCGCTTCGGATCGAAGGCCGGATCGCCCGGCGTCACCGCGGCGACGCGCGGCGTCGCGATCGGCATCACGGGCAGCAGCGCCACGTCGGCGTCGCCGAGCGTGTCGCGCAGGAAATTTTGCGCGAGCAGCCCGCGCGTTTCGCGGGCGGCGGCGAGCGTGGCGCCGTCGATAGCGAGGCCCTTGGCGAGGCGCTTTCTCAGCACGGGCTCGGTGCCGGGATCGTCGATCAGCCCGGCATGGGTCCGCGCGGCCTCGGCCTGCATGATCAGAAGCGCGTGCCGGTCCGCCTCCTCCGGAAAGCCGGCGCGCCGCGTGATCACGAAACCCGCCTGTGCGAGCACGGCGACCGCGGCCTCGCAAGCCGACACCACGGCCGGCTCGGATGCGTCGAACGTGTCGATCAGCAGAACGGCGCGACGCGGCATCGCCGTATCGCCGGGTGCGATGCCCGACAGCACCGGCCAGACATGCGCCAGCGTCGCGGCACTCCGGGCGAAAACCCCGAGCGTGTCGAGGGTTTCCGCGAGCGGCATCACGCCGTCGAGCGGCAGAGTTCCAAACGTCGGTTTGAGCCCGGTGATGCCGCAGCAGGCGGCCGGGATGCGCACCGAGCCGCCGGTGTCGGAGCCGAGCGCGACGTCGCAGCAGCCGGCCGCGACCAGCGCGGCCGAGCCGCTCGACGAGCCGCCGACGATGTGCGAGAAGCTCCACGGATTCAGCACGCGGCCGCGGGACGCATTGTGACCCGACGGCTCGTAGGCGAGCTCGGTCATCTCGGCCGTGGCGATCAGCGTTGCGCCGGCGTCGTCGAGCCGGCGCAGCACGCTCGCGCGCGCGCCGATGTCGGTGCACGGCACCGCACGGCCCCAGCTCGGCGCGTGCACGCCGGTCGTGATCATGTCCTTGGCGACGTAGCTCAGGCCGGCGAGCGGGCCGGTCGCAGCCTCCGACATGGCGTCGCGCTCCGGCATCACATCGGCGACGGCGCCGAGCCGGCGGCCGAGCCTCGCCACGGACTCGCGGGCGTGTAAAAGAGCGGCGCGGCGTTGCGCCTCGTCGCGGGACTCCCAGTCGGCGAACCTCCGGGTCGTCCCCATCGTCACCTCAATAGGATCGCGGGAGGCCGAGCACGTGCTCTCCCACATAGGCGAGGATGAGGTTCGAGGAGATCGGCGCCACCTGATAGAGCCGGGTCTCGCGGAATTTTCGCTCGACGTCGTACTCGGCCGCGAAGCCGAAGCCGCCATGCGTCTGCAGGCAGGCGTTGGCCGCCTCCCACGAGGCGTTGGCGGCCAGGAGCTTCGCCATGTTGGCCTCGGCGCCGCAGGGCTGGCCGGCGTCGTGCAGCGCCGCCGCCTTGAATCGCATCAGGCTCGCGGCCTCCACGTGGATGTGGGCCTGGGCGATGGGGAACTGGATGCCCTGGTTCTGGCCGATCGGCCGGCCGAACACCACGCGGTCCCGCCCGTAGGCGACCGCCTTGTCGACGAACCAGTGGCCGTCGCCGATGCACTCCGCCGCGATCAGGGTGCGCTCGGCGTTGAGGCCTTCGAGGATGTAGCGGAAGCCCTCGCCCTCCTGACCGATCAGGTTCTCGGCCGGGATCTCGAGGCCGTCGAAGAACACCTCGTTGGTCTCGTGATTGACCATGTTGCGGATCGGCCGCACCGTCATGCCGGCCTTCATCGCCTCGGCGACGTCGACCAGGAACACCGAGAGGCCGTGCGACTTCTTCTTCACCTGGTCGAGCGGCGTGGTGCGGGCGAGCAGGATCATCAGATCCGAGTGCTGCAGCCGCGACGTCCACACCTTCTGGCCGTCGACGACCCAGCGGTCGCCCTTCTTCACGGCGGTGGTCTTGAGCTTGGTCGTGTCGGAGCCGGTGGTCGGCTCGGTGACGGCCATCGACTGCATGCGGATCTCGCCGGTGGCGATGCGCGGCAGGATCCGGCTCTTCTGCTCGGCCGAGCCGGCGCGCAGAAGCGTCGACATGTTGTACATCTGGCCGTGGCAGGCGCCCGAGTTGCCGCCCGCCCGGTTGATCTCCTCCAGGATGATCGACGCCTCGGTGACGCCGAGCCCGGAGCCGCCGTACTCCTGCGGGATCAGCGCGGCGAGCCAGCCGGCCTTCGTCAGGGCGTCGACGAAGGCCTCCGGATAGGCGGCGATCTCGTCGAGCGTGCGCCAGTACGCGGCCGGGAAGTCGGCGCACAGCGCCCGCACGGCCTCGCGGATGTCCTCGTGATCGGTGGTCGACGGCAGTGTCAGCGGCATCGATCGTCCTCGCCTACAAACGGTATCGGCAGCGCGGCAGGAAGTGGAATCAGAAATCGGCCGAGACTGGTTTCGCAGAATTGGAAACCGGGGACGCTGAACGAGGTGGCCGTCGTTCCGGGGCGGCGCGCAGCGTCGAGCCCGGAACCCATAACCCCTGTCTGTCGTGAGCCGCTGCTGCCGGGGGTATGGATTCCGGGCGCGCCGCGTCGCGGCGCCCCGGAATGACGGAGACTCGTTCACCGCCCCGCCGGGCGTCCCTTCCGTCCGGTGCCGCGAGGCGAAAACCGGGTGCGCTTCGGCGGTGGACTCGGCCGATCGGTGAGAAAGTCGATCAGCCGCCGGGCCGGCGGCGGCGGCTCCTCGCCGGCGAGCACGCAGATCGCGTACTCGCGCGCCGCCCACGGCTCGGCGAGGCGGACGAGGCGCAGCCCCATGGCGGCGGCGAGCGGCTGCACGGCCTTCTCGGGCAGCACGCCGACGCCCAGCCCCTCGGAGATCATCAGGCACATCACCTCGAAGCTGCGCACCTGGACGCGCGTCTTCATCACCCGGCCGAGCTCGCGGGCCCGGAACGAGAGCAGCCGGTGCACCGCCGTGCCGCTCTCCAGCCCGACCAGATCCTCGTCGAGGATGTGGGCGAAGGCGAGCGCCTTGCGGTCGGCGAGCGGGTGGTCGCCGCGCAGCGCCACGGCGAGCTGGTCGCCCTCGTAGGGGATCACGGCGAGGCCGTCGACGGCGCTGCTCTTCACGATGACGCCGAGATCGCACTGCTTGTGCAGCACAGCGTCGATGGTCGACTCGCTCGGCCGCTCCTCGAGATCGAGCTTGATCTCGGGATTGGCGGTGACGAAGCGCGAGAGATCGTGTGCGAGGCGATGCACCAGCACCGAGCTCGACGCACACATCCGCACATAGCCGCGCACACCGAGCCGATGCTCCTCGAGATTCACCTGCAGCTTCTCCCCGAGGCGGAGCACGTCGCGGGCGTAGTTCATCATGGTGATGCCGGCGGCGGTCGGCTCGATGCCGTGCGGGCGGCGCAGGATGAGCTGGGTGCCGACCTCGTGCTCCAGCAGGCTGACCCGGCGGCTCGCCGCCGACAGCGCGATGTTGAGCCGCTCCGAGGCCTTGCTCATGCTGCGCAGCTCGCAAGCGGTAAGGAAGATGCGGAGCGTCTGGAGGTCGTGCGAGAGAAGGGCGCGCATGGGGTGTCGGGGGATGGCTTTCCGGGCTTCGCGCTGCCGGTCGTACCGGCGCGGACCCGACATCCTAAAGCGGTTTCCAATGAAGTCGACCCGAGCTCCGCTCGGTCCCGCGAAGGCGGAGACCAGGGGCGCCACGGCTGCCGCGCCTGGGTCTCCGCCTTCGCGGGGACGAGCGGAAGCGGGGTCCGCTGCCGGACGGCTTGAGTGCCGCGTGCCGGCCGCCTACAAGGTGCCGGCGACCGGCGCCGGAGGCGCAGAGGGACGCGCGCGGAGGCGCGGGCGCGGGGCGCGAGCGAGGGGACGATGCTGGCGGGGCGGCGGATCCTGGTCACGGGCGGAGCGGGCTTCATCGGCTCGGCCGTGGCGCACCATCTGGTCGGCGACCTCGGGGCGCACGTGCTGGTGGTCGACAAGCTCACTTATGCGGGCAATCTCGCCTCGCTGGCCGGGCTCGACGGGACGGCCGGCTATCGCTTCGTGCGCGCCGACATCTGCGACGCGCCCCGCATGGCGGCGCTGTTCGCCGACTTCGATCCGGATGCCGTGATGCATCTCGCGGCCGAGAGCCATGTCGACCGCTCGATCGACGGCCCGATGGATTTCGTCACCACCAACGTGGTCGGCACCTGCACGCTCCTGCAGGCGGCGCTGGGCCATTGGCGCGGCCTCTCGCCCGAGCGTGGACAAGCGTTCCGGTTTCATCACGTCTCGACCGACGAGGTGTTCGGGGCGCTGGACGAGACCGGGCAGTTCACCGAGACGACGCCCTACGACCCGCGCTCGCCCTACTCGGCCTCGAAGGCCGCGTCCGATCATCTGGTCAGCGCCTGGGGCCACACCTACGGGCTCCCGGTCGTGATCAGCAACTGCTCGAACAACTACGGCCCGCGCCAGTTCCCCGAGAAGCTGATCCCGCTCAACCTGATCAAGGGCCTCGCCGGCCAGCCCATGCCGGTCTACGGCGAGGGCAAGAACGTTCGCGACTGGCTGTTCGTCGAGGACCATGCTCGCGCTCTGGCGCTGATCCTGGCGCAGGGCCGGGTCGGCGAGACCTACAATGTCGGCGGTGACGCGGAGCGGCGGAACATCGACGTGGTGACGACGCTGTGCGCCGTGCTCGACGATCTCGCGCCGCGTGCGGCCGGACCGCACCGCGATCTGATCACCTTCGTGCGCGACCGGCCGGGCCACGACTTCCGCTACGCCATCGACTTCTCCAAGCTCGAGCGCGAGCTCGGCTGGCGGCCGCAGGAATCGTTCGAGACGGGACTGCGACGCACCGTGCAGTGGTATCTCGACAACCGCGCCTGGTGGGAGCCGCTGCTGAAGACGCACGACGCGGCGGCCCGGCGCGGCCTCGCGACGGCGCGCTGACGCGGATCGGGGCGGTCATGAAGATTCTGCTCCTCGGCGGTACCGGTCAGCTCGGTCGCGAGAGTCTGCTTCGCGCCGGGCCGGGTCTGCGGATCGTCGCGCCGACGCGCCGCGACCTCGATCTCGCGCAGCCGGAGACGATCGCCGCCTACGTCGCCGGGCAGGACGTCGACGTGATCGTCAACGCCGCCGCCTACACGGCCGTCGACAAGGCCGAGAGCGAGCCCGATCTCGCCTTCGTGCTGAATGCCGAGGTGCCTGGCCGGCTGGCCGCCGCGGCCGCCGCGAAGGGCGTGCCGCTCGTCCATGTCTCGACCGACTACGTGTTCGACGGCACCAAGGGCGCGCCCTATCTGCCGTCCGATCCGGTGGCCCCGCTCGGTGTCTACGGCGCCAGCAAGGAGGCGGGCGAGCGCGCCGTCCGCGCCGCCGGAGGCCGTGCCGTGGTGCTGCGGACGGCCTGGGTCTACGGCCCGTTCGGCGGCAACTTCATGAAGACCATGCTGCGGCTGGCGCGCGAACGCGACGTGCTGCGCGTCGTCGACGACCAGCGCGGCACGCCGACCGCCTCGGCCGATCTCGCCGCGGCATGTCTGACGATCGCGGCCCGGCTCGTGCGGGACCCGGAGGACCACGGCGGCACGTTCCACTTCACGAATGCGGGCGAGACCACCTGGTGCGGCTTCGCCCGCGCCATCGTCGAGATCGCCGGGCCACGGCTCGCGAACACGCCCGAGGTCGTCGCCATCGCGACGGCCGACTATCCGACGCCGGCCGAGCGGCCGGCCGACTCGCGGCTCGACTGCGCCGCGACCATCGCGCGTTATCAGGTGGCGCAGCCCGACTGGCGCGCGGCGCTCGCCGCGACCCTCGACCGGCTGCCCGAAGAGGTTTTCAGATCATGAAGGGCATCATCCTGGCCGGCGGCAGCGGCACGCGGCTCTATCCGGCGACGCTCGCCGTCAACAAGCAGCTCCTGCCCGTCTACGACAAGCCGATGATCTATTATCCGCTGTCGGTGCTGATGCTGGCCGGCATCCGGGACATTCTCCTGATCTCGACGCCCGAGCATCTCGGCTTCTACGAACACCTGCTCGGCGACGGCTCGGCCTGGGGCATCCGCATCGACTACATCGTGCAGGACAAGCCGATCGGCCTCGCCCACGCCTTCGTGCTCGGCCGCGACTTCGTCGGCTCCGACAAGGTGTGCCTGATCCTCGGCGACAACATCTTCTATGGCCACGGCCTGTCGGCCGAGCTGGTCCGCGCGGCGAAGTCCGACGCCGGCGCCACCGTGTTCGGCTACTATGTGCGCGATCCGAGCCAGTACGGCGTCGTGGTGTTCGATGCCGACGGCAAGCCCGTGGAGCTGATCGAGAAGCCGACGACGTTCCGGTCGCCCTGGGCCGTCACCGGCCTCTATTTCTACGACAACCGCGTGCTCGACATCGCCGCCGATCTCAAGCCGTCGACGCGCGGCGAGCTGGAGATCACCGACGTCAACCGCTGTTATCTGGAGATGGGCGCCCTCGAGGTGGTGAAGCTCGGCCGCGGCTATGCCTGGCTCGACACCGGCACGCACGACGCGCTCCTGGAAGCCTCCGAGTTCGTCCGCTCGATCCAGGCCCGCCAGGGCCTGCTGGTCGGCTGCCTGGAGGAGGTCGCCTATCTGCAGGGCTTCATCGGCGCGGACGACGTGAGGCGCCTCGCCGCGCGCTTCAGCAAGACCGCCTACGGCGCCTATCTGGAGCGGCTCGTCGCGCCGACGTGAGGGCCGACGTCCGGTCGCTACTGCGACTGCACGCGGCGGGTGAGGCGGGCGAGATCGGCGTCGATCATCTCGGCGACCAGTGCTTCGAGACTGGTCTCCGCCGTCCAGCCGAGTCGCTCCTTCGCCTTGGCCGGATTGCCGAGCAGGATGTCCACCTCGGCGGGCCGCAGGAAGCGCGGATCGGTGACGACGTGATCCTCCATGGCGAGGCCGGCATGCGAGAAGGCGAGCCGGCAGAAATCGCGCACCGACGCGGTGCGGCCCGTCGCCACGACATAGTCCCCGGGCGCGTCCTGCTGCAGCATCAGCCACATCGCCTTCACGTAGTCGCGCGCATGGCCCCAGTCGCGCTTGGCGTCGAGATTGCCCAGCGCGATCGTCGTCTGTAGTCCGAGCTTGATGCGGGCGACGCCGTCGGTGATCTTGCGGGTGACGAACTCGATGCCGCGCAGCGGCGACTCGTGATTGAACAGGATGCCGCTCGAGGCGTGCAGCCCGAAGCTCTCGCGGTAGTTCACCGTCATCCAATGGGCGTAGAGCTTGGCGGCCGCGTAGGGCGAGCGCGGATAGAACGGCGTCGTCTCGGACTGCACCGGCTCCTGGACGAGCCCGTACATCTCCGAGGACGAGGCCTGGTAGAAGCGCGCCTGCGGTGCCTCGAGGCGGACCGCCTCCAGCACGTTGGCGGCGCCGAGCCCGGTGACGTTGCCGGTGAGCAGCGGCTGGTTCCAGGACGACTTCACGAACGACTGGGCGCCGAGATTGTAGACCTCGTCCGGCTTCACCTCGCGCATCACGCGCACGAGCGACGAGAGGTCGGTGAGGTTGCCGTCCAGCAT
>NZ_JBEOMB010000023.1:0-64648 GCF_046000175.1 Rhodoplanes sp. SY1 | reverse complement strand
AGGCGGCGGCGGCCCGTGATGACGCTTATATGCCCGCCCTCGGATCAGGAGTCAACACCCCCGGGGCGATTCCGTTCGCTTTTGTCTAGGCCCCTGGCAATCCGCTCAATTTCCCCCGGATCGCGGTCGGACCCGGTCCCGGGACAGGCGCCCGGGCGATTTTTTTCGGCTAGACCCCCCTCCGCCCCGGCCGATCCGCCCGGCGCGTCCGGCGGGCCTGGGAGGCCCCCGGATCAGGCCGGTTTCTCGGCGGAAATCATGTAGTTCACGTCCATGTCCCGGGTCAGCTGCCAGCGATCGGCCAGAACGTTGTACATCACGCCGCTCTCGCCGGAGACCGAGAGGCCGGCGGACTGCATGGCAGCTTCCAGCTCCTGCGGGGTGACGAACTTGTCCCACTGGTGCGTGCCGACCGGCAGCCAGCGCAGCACGTATTCGGCCCCGACGATCGCCAGCGCCCAGCTCTTCAGGGTGCGATTGAGGGTCGCCGCGACCATCAGGCCGCCGGGCTTCACCATGCCGGCGCAGACCGAGACGAACAGCGGCACGTCGGTGACGTGCTCCACGACCTCCATGGCCAGCACGATGTCGAAGGTCTCGCCGGCGGCGGCGAGCGATTCGGCCGTGGTGTTGCGATAGTCGATCGAAAGCCCGCCCTGTGCCGCGTGCAGCTTCGCCACCTCGATATTGGTCGCCGCCGGGTCGGCCCCGACCACGTTCGCGCCGAGCCGGGCGAGCGGCTCGGAGAGAATCCCGCCGCCGCAGCCGATGTCGAGGATGCGCAGGTCGGCGAGACAATCGATCCGGTGCGGATCGCGGCCGAATCGCGCGCAGGCCGCCTCCTTCACCCAGCCGACCCGGACCGGATTGAACTTGTGCAGGGTGGCCATCTTGCCGCGCGGGTCCCACCAGGTGCGGGCGATCGCCTCGAAGCGGGCGACCTCGGCCGCGTCGACCGTGGTGGATCTGTCGAGATCGATGCTCATTCGGAATTCCGTCTGCCTGTGCTCGGTCCGCTCAAGGTCGTGGCGACCGGGGCGGGGTGACGGCGCCTGCTCGGGCGGCGCCTCTTTGAAAAAAATCCGATTCGAGGCAGCCGTCGCCGGGGGGCTGCCCTGCGGTCGCCCCGTTGCCATCGCGGGGCACCGCCGTTATGTATACGCGCCTTTTTCGCGCCGGGATCAGGGCGATGCAAGCCTCGCGCAGCGAGCCGGCCGGCGCCGTGCGATTTCGAAGGACGACCCACCCGTCATGGCGCGCCTCGTGATGAAGTTCGGCGGCAGCTCCGTCGCCGATATCGACCGCATCCAGAACGTCGCCCGGCACGTCAAGCGCGAGGTCGACGCCGGCCACGAGGTCGCCGTCGTGGTCTCCGCCATGGCCGGGGCGACCAACCAGCTCGTCAAGTTCTGCCGCGACATCGCGGTGCTGCACGACCAGGCCGAATACGACGCCGTGGTCGCCTCGGGCGAGCAGGTGACCTCGGGGCTCCTCGCCATCGCCCTGCAGACGCTCGGGAATCCGGCGCGCTCCTGGCAGGGATGGCAGATTCCGCTGGAGACCTCGGACCAGCACGGCTCGGCCCGCATCGCCGCCATCGACGGCGCCCCGCTGATCGCCGGCTTCGCCAAGGGCCAGGTCGCCGTGATCGCCGGCTTCCAGGGCATCCATCGCGAGACCGGCCGGATCACCACGCTCGGGCGCGGCGGCTCCGACACCTCGGCCGTGGCGCTCGCCGCCGCCGTCAAGGCCGACCGCTGCGACATCTACACCGACGTCGACGGCGTCTACACGACCGACCCGCGGGTGGTGCCCAAGGCCCGCCGCCTCGACAAGATCGCCTTCGAGGAGATGCTGGAGATGGCCTCGCTCGGGGCCAAGGTCATGCAGGTGCGCTCGATCGAGCTCGGCATGACCCACAATGTCCGCATCTTCGTGCGGTCGAGCTTCGACAAGCCGGAGGACATCGATCCGCACCGGCCCCCTCCCGGAACCCTGATTTGCGACGAGTCCGAGATCATGGAACACGAGGTCGTCACCGGCATCGCCTTCTCCAGGGACGAGGCGCAGATTTCGGTGCGCAGCGTCGAGGACAAGCCCGGCGTCGCCGCCGCCATCTTCGGCCCGCTGTCCGACGCCAACATCAACGTGGACATGATCGTCCAGAACGTGTCGGCCGACGGCAAGACCACGGACCTCACCTTCACGGTCACGGCCGCCGACTTCGAGCGGGCCAAGGACACGATCGAGAAGGCGCGCGCGGCCATCGGCTTCGCCCGGCTCGACACGGCGACCGACGTGTCGAAGATCTCGGTCATCGGCATCGGCATGCGCAGCCATGCCGGCGTCGCCGCCTCGGCGTTCCGGGCGCTCGCCGACCGCGGCGTGAACATCCGGGCCATCACCACGTCCGAGATCAAGTTCTCGCTGCTGATCGACTCGGCCTTCACCGAGCTCGCGGTGCGCACGCTCCACACGCTCTACGGCCTCGACAAGGCCTGAGCCCCGCGGCGCCGCGCCCGGCCGGAGCCCGCCGGCCAGGCCCGACGGGCCGGGGCACCGCTCGGAAACCCCGTTCGGACAAGACGTTGCACAACGGGGGCGCGACCCGGGGCCGGCACGCGCTTTCGCTTGCAGCGGCCGCGGCGCATTCGCTATGACCGTTGCCGGAATCGACCTCCCGGCCCGCCCCGGTGCGATTCCCGACCCGGACCCGGACCGTCCTCGTCCGGCCGGCCCTTGTGACGCGACCCTTTAAGGACCTCACGCGATGCGCGGTGCGCTGGGCGGTCCGCGCGTGCTGTTACGGCGCCTCCGCGAGGTCATGGCGGAGCCGGTCAGCGCGCAGGAACGCCTCGACAAGATCGTCGTGCTGATCGCCGCGAACATGGTCGCGGAGGTGTGCTCCGTCTATGTCCTGCGCGTCGACGGCACGCTCGAGCTGTACGCCACCGAGGGCCTGAACCGGCAGGCCGTCCACCTCACCGTGATGCGCTCGGACGAGGGCCTGGTCGGCCTGGTCGCCACCGAGGCGAGCCCGATCAACCTCAACGACGCCCAGGCCCACCCGGCCTTCTCGTACCGGCCCGAGACCGGCGAGGAGATCTACCGCTCGTTCCTGGGCGTGCCGATTCTCCGCGCCGGCAACACGCTCGGCGTCCTGGTCGTCCAGAATCGCGCGCGCAGAACCTATTCCGAGGAAGAGGTCGAGGCGCTCCAGACCACCGCCATGGTGCTGGCCGAGATGATCGCCTCGGGCGAGCTCACCTCGCTGGCCCAGCCCGGCGCCGAGCCGGCGGTGCGCCGTCCCGTCCATGTCTCGGGCGCCGCCCTGACCGACGCGATCGCGCTCGGCCATGTGGTGCTGCACGAGCCGCGCGTCGTCATCACCAACTTCATCGCCGACGACGTCCAGAAGGAGCTGCGCCGGCTCGGCGTCGCCATCGAGACGCTGCGGGCCGAGCTCGACCTGATGCTGGAGAGCGGCGAGGTGGCGGAAGGCGGCGAGCACCGCGACGTGCTCGAAGCCTACCGCATGTTCGCCCACGACCGCGGCTGGGTGCACAAGCTCGAGGAGGCGGTGCTCACCGGCCTCACCGCCGAGGCCGCGGTCGAGCGCGTGCAGTCCGACACCCGCGCCCGCATGCTGCGCCAGACCGACCCGTATCTGCGCGAGCGGCTGCACGACTTCGACGACCTCGCGCACCGGCTCCAGCGCCAGCTGCTCGGCTACGACCACGCGCCGACCCGCGACCGGCTGCCCGAGCACGCCATCATCGTGGCGCGCTCGATGGGGCCGGCGGCGCTGCTCGACTACGACCGCAACCGCCTGCGCGGCCTCGTGCTGGAGGAAGGCGGCCCGAACTCGCACGTGGCGATCGTCGCCCGCGCGCTCGGGATCGCCGCGGTCGGCGAGGTGCCGAACGCGACCGGTCTCGCCGATCCGGGCGACGCCGTCATCGTCGACGGCGTCACCGGCGACGTCCACATCCGCCCGACCCCCGACATGGAGGCGGCCTATGTGGAGCGGGTGCGGCTGCGCGCCCGCCGCCAGCTCCAGTATCTCAGCCTGCGCGACAGGCCGGCCGTCACCAAGGACGGCCAGCCGGTCACGCTGATGATCAATGCCGGCCTGCCGATCGACCTGCCGCATCTCGCCGAGACCGGCGCGGTCGGCATCGGCCTGTTCCGCACCGAGCTGCAGTTCATGGTGGCGGCGCAGTTCCCGCGCACCAGCGAGCAGCTCGCCCTCTATCGCAACGTGCTCGACGCGGCCGGCGGCAAGCCGGTGGTGTTCCGCACGCTCGACATCGGCGGCGACAAGGTGCTGCCCTACATGCGCAACTACGAGGAGGAGAACCCGGCGCTCGGCTGGCGGGCGATCCGCCTCGGCCTCGATCGCCCCGGCCTCCTGCGCAGCCAGGTCCGCGCCATGCTGCGCGCCGCCTCGGGCCGCGAGTTGCGCATCATGTTCCCGATGATCGCCGCCGTGCACGAGTTCGACGAGGCCAAGGGCCTGGTCGAGCGCGAGCTGACCCATCTGCGCCGGCACGGCCACCGGCTGCCCGAGCGCGTCGAGGTCGGCACCATGCTGGAGGTGCCGGCGCTGCTGTTCCAGCTCGACGAGCTCCTGGAGCGCGTCGACTTCCTGTCGGTCGGCTCCAACGACCTGCTGCAGTTCCTGTTCGCGGCCGATCGCGGCAATGCCCGCGTCGCCAACCGCTTCGATCCGTTGTCCGTGCCGGTGTTGCGCGTCCTCAAGCTGATCGTCGACCGCGCCAATGCGCACGGCAAGTCGGTCACGCTGTGCGGCGAGCTCGCCTCCAAGCCGATCGGCGCGCTCGCGCTCATCGCCATCGGCTTTCGTGCCTTCTCGCTGCTGCCGTCCGCGGTCGGTCCCGTGAAGGCGATGCTGCTCGACCTCGACGCCGGCAAGGTCGAGCGCCTGGTCGCCGCGCTGATGGCGCTGCCGCTCGGCAGCGCCTCGGTGCGCGCCAAGCTCACCGCCTTCGCCGAGGCCGAAGGCCTGTCCCTCTGAGGCTTTCACGATGCTGCCGCAAGCGAAGCTCGACGCCCTGGTGACGCGCCACGCCGCGCTCCAGGCGGAGCTCGCCGGCAAGCTCGCCCCCGACGCCTTCGCCAGGCTGTCGCGCGAGCTGTCCGAGCTCGATCCGATCGTCGAGACGATCACCCGCTACAAGGAGCTGCTGCGCGAGATCGACGACGTCGTCGCGATCGCCGACGATCCCGGCAGCGACGCCGAGATGCGAAGCATCGCGGCCGACGAGAAGGCCGCGCTCGAGGAGGCCAAGCAGCAGCTCGAGGACGACATCCGCCTGGCGCTCATCCCCAAGGACGCGATGGACGAGCGCAACGTCATCCTGGAAATCCGCGCCGGCACGGGCGGCGACGAGGCGGCGCTGTTCGCCGGCGACCTGTTCCGGATGTACGAGCGCTATGCGAGCCTTCGCGGCTGGAAGACCGAGATCCTGTCGGCGAGCGACGGCACCATGGGCGGCTACAAGGAGATCGTCGCCGAGATCCGCGGCGCCGGCGCCTTCGCGCGGCTGAAGTTCGAATCGGGCGTCCACCGGGTGCAGCGCGTGCCCGACACCGAGGCGTCCGGCCGCATCCACACCTCGGCCGCGACCGTCGCGGTGCTGCCCGAGGTCGAGGACGTCGACATCGCCATCGACGACAAGGATCTCGAGATCGACACCATGCGGTCGAGCGGCGCCGGCGGCCAGCACGTCAACAAGACCGAATCGGCGATCCGGGTGAAGCACGTGCCGAGCGGCATCGTCGTCTTCGTCCAGGAGGAGCGCTCGCAGCACCGGAACCGCGCCAAGGCGATGGCGATGCTGCGCGCCAGGCTCTACGATCAGGAGCAGCAGAAGCGCGACGCGGCGCGCGCCGCCGAGCGGCGCGGCCAGGTCGGCTCCGGCGATCGCTCCGAGCGCATCCGCACCTACAATTTTCCGCAAGGCCGCGTCACCGACCATCGCATCAACCTGACCCTCTACAAGCTGCCTCAGGTGATGGAAGGCGAGGCGCTCGGCGAGATCGTCGACGCGCTCGTGACCGAGCACAACGCGGCGCTGCTCGCCGCCGAGGCCGGCGCGGCGTGACGCCCCGGCGAACGACAGGGAGACGGTCGTGACTCTGCACAAGCCGCGCTTTCCGCTCCGCTGGCGGCACCGGCTCATGCGGATGATGAAACCGCGGACCCTGCAGGGCCTGTCGATCCAGCTCGTGCTGGCGACCGGCCTCCTCATCGCCGCGCTCTCCTGGTCCGGATATCTCGAACGGCTCTACCAGCTGCTCGCCGGATGGCTCGGGTGATCGTCGCCGCCGGCTGCACGGTCGCGGCGGCGCGCCGGGCCGTCGCGGCGGCGCTGCGGGCCGGGTCGCTCGACACGCCGGACCTCGACGCACGGCTTCTCGTCGGCCACGCGCTCGGCCTCGATCACGCCGGGCTCGCGAGTGTCGCCGACCGCATCCTGACCGCGGCCGAGACCGATCACGTGAATGTGCTCGTGGCGCGCCGCCTCGCCCGCGAGCCGGTGGCACGCATTCTCGGCCACACGGAGTTCTGGAGCCTGCCGCTGGTCGTGACGCCCGCCGTGCTCGATCCGCGTCCCGATACCGAGACGGTGGTGACGGCGGCCCTCGCCGCGATCGACGCACGCGGCGACCGGCGCGCGGTGCACCGCATCGCCGATCTCGGCACCGGCTCCGGCGCATTGTTGCTCGCGCTGCTGCGCGAGCTTCCCGGCGCGTTCGGCATCGGCACCGATACCAGCGTCGCGGCGCTCGCGGTCGCGCGCGAGAATGCCGGCCGGCTCGGGCTGTCGGAGCGCGCGCGCTTCGTCGCCTGCGACTACGGCAGCGCGCTCACCGGCGGGCTCGATCTCGTCGTCTCCAATCCGCCCTACATCCGAACCGCCGACATCGCCGCGCTGGATCCGGAGGTGCGTGACTTCGATCCGCGCGCCGCGCTCGACGGCGGCCCGGACGGGCTCGCGGCGTACCGGGCGATCGCGGACGACGCCATACGCCTGCTCGCCCCCGGCGGCACGCTCGTGGTTGAGGTCGGGCATGATCAGGCGGTAGCCGTCGCGGCCCTGTTCGACACCGCGGGCCTAGTCCGGAGCGGTGGTCCATATCAGGACTTTTCCGGACACTTTCGTGCCGTCATGGCACACCGGCAAACCTGATATACAAATTTGAAAGTCTTTCCCAAACGCCGACAAAAAAGAGCTTGATTCCGCAGCGAGAACGACTAGGTTCCGCTTACGGAATCGACCTGGGTCGGTTTGAGCTGCTGCATAGGACGCCCGGAGCATAGGCTCGGCGAGGCACGCAGCAGACGCAGTCACCAAAATCCGTCTGAACAGGGTTGGTGCTGCGCCACTCGGGATCGAACACTTCAGCGGCTTGGACGCGGGCTTCGATCGCACTACGGGAGCCCCGCGAGCATCGTGAGAGGTTGGCAGCGCCGCAGACGTGCTGCGGTCACAAGCTGAGCCATCGGAAGGACTTGCGGTGTGACCCCCGTCGGCACGCCGAAAGCATCGGCTGCGCGCGGTTGCAGTCCGGTGAAGATCGGCCGTGGGCCGATGCATGCAACCATTGATCTAACCGGCGGTGGACCCGCCGCAATCAGAGGTGGCCATAAGCCGATCATGAGAAACGGTCAGAACAAGCGCATGCGGGGCCGCAACCGCAAGAGCCACAATCCCCTCACCCGGGTCTACGAGTCCAACGGCCCCGACGTGAAGATCCGCGGCACCGCTTCGCACATCGCCGAGAAGTACATGCAGCTCGCGCGCGACGCGCAGTCCTCCGGCGATCCGGTTTCGGCCGAGAACTATTTCCAGCATGCCGAGCATTACTTCCGTCTGATCGCGACGGCGAACGAGCAGTTCCGCCCCGAGCGGCCGTTCTTCCGCGGCGAGGGCGCCGCCGACTCGCGCGACGACATGTACGACGACGAGGGCGACGACCAGCCGAGCCTGCCGGGCACCGGCGAGCAGCCGACCTTCGGCACCCGCGATCCGCAGCCTTATCTGCCGCGCGACGCGCAGTTCTTCACGCCGCGCGAGCAGCCCTATGCGCGTCAGCCGCAGCCGGCGACTGCCGACGAGGGCATCGATCGCCTGCCGTCCTTCGTGACCGGCGCACCGGCGCCCCAGCAGCAGGCGGCGCAGGGCTTCGCCCAGAACGGCTTCGAAGGTCAGCAGGGCGGCCAGGGCGGCGCCGACCGCTTCCCGCTGCATCGCCGGCGCCGTCGGCACCGCAACGCGCGCGGCGAGGGCGCGGCGGGCAGCGAGTCGAGCGACGAGGGATCGGCCCCCTCGCAGGAGTAAGGCGCGCCTGCTTTCGACCCGCGCTTCGCGAGCCTCTTCCGAACAGAAAGACGTTCGACAAGAGCAACGCCGTCACCCCCCGAGGTGACGGCGTTTTTTTGATGCTTCCGCTGGAGGGCGAGCGCGCGGAGCTTCGGCGCCCTGCCCTCAGCGCCGGCGCGCCGGCAGCAGCCGCAGCAGCAGCAGCGAGCGCGCCGTCACCTCGTAGTCGTGGCCGAAGTCGAAGCGCTCGAGATCGTCCTCCTCCGGCTCGATCGTCTCGACATTGGTGTCGATCAGGCGGAGCCAGCCGCGACCGCCCGCGACCTCCGGCAGCGTGAACTTCACCGGGATCTCGGCGGCGTTGACGATCAGCAGCATGGTCGCGTCGTGGCCGAGCCGGCGGATGCCGGTCTCCTGGGCGCGGCCGTCGAAGATCACCCCCATGCACTTGGCGTAAGGATCGTCCCACTGCTCGGATCCCATCTCGGTGCCGGCCGGCGTGAGCCAGGTCACGTCGCGGATGCCGAGATCCTCGTTCCACTCGCCGGTGAGGAAGCGATTGCGGCGCAGGATCGCGTAGTCTCTCCGGATCGCGATGACGCGCGACGTGAAGTCGAAGAGGGCCTGCCCTTCCGGCGTGAGATTCCAGTCGACCCAGCTGATCTCGTTGTCTTGGCAGTAGGCGTTGTTGTTGCCGTGCTGGGTGCGGCCGAACTCGTCGCCGGCCGTGATCATCGGCGTGCCCTGGCTGAGCAGCAGGGTCGCCAGCAGATTGCGCTTCTGGCGCTCGCGCAACGCCTTGATGTCGGGATCGTCGGTCGGGCCTTCGGCGCCGTGATTCCAGGTGTAGTTGGCGTTGTGGCCGTCGCGGTTGTCCTCGCCGTTCGCCTCGTTGTGCTTGTCGTTGTAGCTGACCACGTCGTTCAGCGTGAATCCGTCGTGTGCCGTGATGAAGTTGACGCTCGCCCACGGCTTGCGGCCGCGGCGATTGAACAGATCGGCCGAGCCGGTGAGCCGGCCGGCGAACTCGCCGATCTGCCCTTCGTCACCCTTCCAGAACTTTCGCATCGTGTCGCGATAGCGGTCGTTCCACTCCGCCCAGCCGGGCGGGAAGCGGCCGACCTGATAGCCGCCCGGCCCGCAGTCCCACGGCTCGGTGATCAGCTTGACCGAAGAGAGCACCGGGTCCTGCCGGCACGAATCGAGGAAGCCACCCCCCTCGTCGAAGCCGTAGGGCTCGCGCGCCAGGATGGTGCCGAGATCGAAGCGGAAGCCGTCGACCCGCATCTCCGCCACCCAGTAGCGCAGCGAGTCGGTGACCATCTGCAGCACGCGCTGGTGCGAGAGGTTCAGCGTGTTGCCGGTGCCGGTGTCGTTGATGTAGTAGCGCGGCTGGTCGGGCAGCAGGCGATAGTAGGCGGCGTTGTCGATGCCCTTGAACGACAGCGTCGGGCCGCGCTCGTTGCCTTCCGCCGTGTGATTGTAGACGACGTCCAGGATCACCTCGATGCCGGCGTCGTTGAGCCGTGCCACCATTTCCTTGAACTCGGAGAAGGCGAAGTCCGGCACGGCGGCGTAGCGGCGCGCCGGCGCGAAAAACGCGATGGTGTTGTAGCCCCAGTAGTTCACCAGGCCCTTTTCAGTCAGATAGGTGTCGTCGACGAAGGTGTGGATCGGCAGGAGCTCGACGGCGGTGACGCCCAGATCGCGCAGATGCCGGATCACGCTCGGCTGGCACAGGCCTCGGAAGGTGCCGCGCAGCGGCTCCGGCACGTCAGGATGCAGCTTGGTGAAGCCCTTGACGTGCATCTCGTAGACGATGGTGCGGTCCCACGGCACTTTGGGCGAGCGCACGTCGCCCCAGGTGAAGGCGGGATCGACGACCCGACCTTTCAGATTGTTCGGAGCGCTGTCGCGCTCGTCGAACGTGGTGTCGTCGCCGCTCTCGAGCTGATAGCCGAACAGCTCGGGGCCCCACTTGATCTGGCCGAACACCGCCTTGGCGTAGGGGTCGAGCACCAGCTTGTTAGGATTGAAGCGATGCCCGTTCTGCGGCTCGTAGGGGCCGTGCACCCGGTAGCCGTAGATGGTGCCGGGCCGCGCGTCGGGCAGGAAGCCGTGCCACACCTCGTCGGTGAACTCCGGCAGCTCGATCCGCTCGAGCTCCGTCTCGCCGGCGTCGTCGAACAGGCAGAGCTCGACCTTGGTGGCGTGCGCCGAGAACAGCGCGAAGTTGACGCCGAGCCCGGTCCAGGTGGCGCCGAGCGGATGCGGCGAGCCTTCGCGAATGCGCGTCGCGCCGGCGCTGGAGCGCGGCTTCACGGGCGTCGCCGCGGTCGGCGGGGTGACGTGCTGGGTCATCGCTTTCGGTCTCCACCGGAGGATCGAGGGCGTCCGGCGGCTCGGCGACGCACCGCCCTCCGCGGCCCCGATCGGGGCGCGAGAGCGCTTCGCGTCTGAACGCCGGGAAGTTCGGACGACGGCCACGGAGGAGCATGATGATGCTCCCCGGCCGGCGACTCTCAACCGGCCCGCTCCCGGAAAGTTCCATCCGGCGATCTCGCGGCGCAGCGACCTCCCCTTGCGCACGACCGCACGGCACGGCGGCACCGTTTCGGCCGCGGCGCGTTGTCTTGCGCGGCGCCCCTCCGGTCCTCCGACCGCGGGCGGACCACGAAGGAGCGAGACGACATGGCCGACCGTGTGGCCGACAACGGGCGCGGCGCTGCGCAGATCCCCTCGGCCGATAGCCCGACGCTGGCGGAGCTTCTGACCCTCGCGGTCGGCGTCGTGGTGGTCGCCGCGCTCTATCTGGGCCGCGACGTGCTGGTGCCGATCACGCTCGCGGTGCTGCTCACTTTCGTGCTCGCGCCGCTGGTGCGGGCGCTGCGCTGGATGCGGCTCGGGCGGGTGCCGGCCGTCATCGTCGCCGTCATCGTCGCGCTCGCCGTGTTGTCGGCGATCGGCGCCGTGATCGCCAGCCAGATCGCGAGCTTCGCCCAGGATCTGCCGCGCTACGAGACGACGATCCGGGACAAGGTCGAGGTGGTGCGCGAGCAGACGCTCGGGCGCGTGACGCGGCTGATCGCGCAGCTCGAGCACATGCGCCCCGACGCGGCCGGCGAGCCCGCCGGGGCGCCCACGCCCGCGCCGCAGGAGCAGAGCGGCCAGAAGCCTGCACAGAACGGCGGTCAGAACGGCGGGGAGTCGGCCCAGCAATCGCCACTGGCCCTCGCGCAGCAGTGGGTGTCGCCGGTGCTCAGCCCGCTCGCGACGCTCGGCATCGTGCTCGTCTTCGCCACCTTCATCCTGCTGCAGAAGGAGGATCTGCGCGATCGCTTCATCCGGCTGTTCGGCTCGCGCGATCTCCACCGCACCACGGTGGCGCTCAACGATGCGGGGCGGCGGCTCAGCAAGTTCTTTCTCACACAGCTCGCGCTCAACACCGGCTTCGGCGTGCTGGTGACGGTCGGGCTCTGGTTCATCGGCCTGCCGAGCCCGGTCCTGTGGGGCATCGTCGCCGCCCTGTGCCGCTTCGTCCCCTATGTCGGCGCCTGGATCTCGACCCTGCTGCCGCTCGCGGTCGCAGCCGCGGTCGATCCCGGCTGGACCATGTTCTTCTGGGTGCTGGCGCTGTTCCTCGCCACCGAGCCGTTGCTGGGCCAGGTCGTCGAGCCGGTCGCCTACGGCCACTCGACCGGCCTGTCGCCCGTGTCGGTGCTGATCGCGACCGTGTTCTGGACCTGGCTGTGGGGCCCGATCGGCCTCGTCCTGGCGACGCCGCTGACGCTCTGCCTTGTCGTGCTCGGCCGTCACGTCGAGCGACTCGAGTTTCTCGACGTGC
The DNA here is from genome assembly GCF_046000175.1 of Rhodoplanes sp. SY1. Classification (NCBI taxonomy): domain Bacteria; kingdom Pseudomonadati; phylum Pseudomonadota; class Alphaproteobacteria; order Hyphomicrobiales; family Nitrobacteraceae; genus Rhodoplanes; species Rhodoplanes sp. SY1. The sequence goes on along the minus strand of NZ_JBEOMB010000023.1, from coordinate 52,453 downwards.
TGCTCGGCGACCGGCCGGCCCTGACCGCGACCGAGACGTTCTACCAGCGCATGCTCGCCGCCGATCCGGACGAGGTGCAGGACCAGGCCGAGATCCTGCTGAAGACACGATCGCTGTCCGCCTATTACGACGAGGTGGCGTTGCGCGGCCTCGCGCTCGCCGCCGAGGATTCGTCACGCGGCGTGCTCGGGCCGGCACGCATCCGTGCCATCGCCGACGCCGTGACCGAGCTGGTCGAGGAGCTCGACGACTATCAGGATCGCGCACCGGCCCCCGCCGTCGAGGGCGCGAGCCCCGTCCCGGTCGAGCCGGAGGGCGAGGACGACGCGCCGCCCGGTCGGTTCGCCCCGCCCCCGGAGGAACGCACTGGCGCCTGGGCCTGCCCGTCGCCGGTGCTGTGCATCGCCGGCGCGACGCCGCTCGACGAGGCGGCGACCGCCATGCTGATGCAGCTGCTCGGCAAGCACGGGCTCGGCGCGCGCCCGCTGGCGAGCGACCGCCTGTCACGCACCCACGTCGCCGCCCTGAACCCGGACGGGATCGCGTTCGTCTGCATCTCGCTCGTCGACTCGACCGGCCATCTCGCCCGCACCCGCTATCTGATCCGGCGCCTGCGGCGACAGCTCCCCGGCGTACGGATCCTGGTCGGCCTGTGGCCGGAGCGCGACGATTCCGCCGAAGGCGAGAGCATCCGCGCCACCATGGGCGCCGATTTCTACGTCGACTCGCTCACCGACGCCGTGAACGCCTGCGTCGACGCCGCAGCGGCGTCCGCTCCGACGCGGTCGGACGAGGCCGCAGACCGTCCACAGCCCGATGCGGAACGGCCCGTCACGCCGGTCCTGTCGATGGCGCCGGCCGCACCGGCGTGAAGCTCAGCCGAGATAGAGGATCCCGGGCAGCCAGGTCGCGAGGCCGGGCACGAGCCACAGGCCGACGAGCGCGAGGAGCTGGATCAGCACGAACGGGATCGCGCCGACATAGATGTGGGCCGTGGTGATCTCCTTCGGCGCGACGCCGCGCAAGAAGAACAAGGTGGGGCCGAGCGGCGGGTGGATGTAGGAGGTCTGCAGGTTCAGCGCGATCATCACGGCGAGCCACACCGGGTCGACGCCGGGCAGCTGCAGCAGCGCCGGGGCGACGATCGGCACGACGACGAAGATGATCTCGAAGGCGTCCATCACGAAGCCGAGCAGGAAGATCGCCAGCATCACGGTGAGCAGCGCTCCGGCCGTACCGCCCGGCAGGTCGGCGAGCGCGCGGTGGACGAGATCGTCGCCGCCGAGCCCGCGGAAGACCAGGCTGAACAGCGTCGCGCCGATCAGGATGAGAAAGATCATGCTGGTCACCTCGGCCGTGCGGGCCAGCACCGGCACGAGATAGTTTTCACGATGGACCCGCAGCACGGGCTGCAGCAGCAAGGCTGCCGCGACGACGAGCAGCGCAGCCGGCACGAGAGCCACGGGGTCGCCGGCGAGTAGGCCGCGCGGATCGAAGCCGCGCTCCGAGACGAACCGCAACGCGGCAATCACGACCGCGATCAGGACGAGCCACGGCACCCAGGCGCGCGGATCGGGCCGCGCCGCGAGCAGCATCGCCCCGAAAGCACCGACCGCGGCCGCCTCGGTCGGCGTCGCGAGACCGCCGAGGATCGAGCCCAGCACGGCGACGATCAGCAGGATCGGCGCGACCAGGACGGCGAGCGTCCGGCGCGCCAGCGCGAGGCCGCGCGGCGCATCGGGATCGGGCGGGATGGCCGGCGAGGATTTCGGCGCGACGATCGCGACGCCGATCAGGAAGACGAGATAGAGCGCGACGAGCCCGAAGGCGGGCACGATGGCGCCGGCGAACAGATCCGCGACCGTGACGGACTGCGGCGCGAAGTTGCCCTGCGCGAGCTGGGCCGCCTGATAGGCGTTGCTCATCTGGTCGCCGAGCAGCACCAGCACGGTCGCGGGCGGGAAGATCTGGGCGAGCGTCGCGGTCGCCGCCACGGTGCCGGCGGCGAGGCGCTTGTCGTAGCCGTGCCGCAGCATGGTCGGCAGCACGATCAGGCCCATCGTGACCGTGGTGGCGCCGACGATGCCCTTGGCGGCGGCGAGCAGCACGCCGACGATCACGACCGCGACGGCGAGCCCGCCGCGCAGCGCGCCGAACAGGCGGCCCATCGCCTCCAGGAGATCCTCGGCGACGCGCGAACGCTCCAGCATCACGCCCATGAAGACGAACAGCGGGATGGCCAGCAGCACTTCGTTGGTCATCACGCCAAAAATGCGCTGGGGCAGGGCGCCGAGCAGGCTCGGCGCCATCACGCCCAGGACGTCGCCGATGGCGACGAAGATCAACGCGACGCCGGCGAGTGTCAGCGCCACCGGGAAGCCGATCATCAGCAACGCGACGGCGGTGACGACCATGGCGATCGCGACGAGGCTCTGGAGGTCCATGGTCACGCGTCCACCGCCGCGTCGGTGTCGCCGCGCAGCACCGCGAGCGCGCGGCAGAGCTGGGCGACGCCCTGACAGAACATCAGCACGGCGAAGAGCGGGATCAGCGTCTTGAGCAGAAACACCAGCGGCAGGCCGCTCGCCTCGCGCGAGCGTTCCATCAACGCCCAGGAGCGCGCCGCATAGGGCACCGACAGCCACAGCAGCACGATCGCGAACGGCACCAGGAAGACGAGCGTGCCGAGCGCGTCGACCCAGGCACGGCGCCGCGGCGCCATCGTCGCGTAGAAGATGTCGACCCGCACATGGCCGCCACGCGCCAGCGTGAAGGCGGCGGCCAGCAGGAACAGTCCGGCGTGGGCGTAGACGGCCGTCTCCTGCAGCCACAGCGAGCCGAGGCCGAGGGCGTAGCGCAGCAGCACAACGGCGAGCTGGACGAGCACGACGACGAGCGCGCCCCAGGCGGCGAGCCGGAACACGCCGCCGGTGACTCGGTCGATCACGTCGGCGACCGCGATCAGGCGGCCGCCCGCCGGCGCGCCGCGCGGCGCGGGCGGCGGAAACAGAACGGGTGAAACGAAACCGGGACCGGACATGGCGCCTTATACGCCGGTCCGGCCCCGGGACAGAAGGCCGCGCCGCGTGGCGCGGCCGTGCGTCGCGTCAGAGCAGCCCGCAGCCGCAGCCGAGCGTCCAGCTGCGGCCGTCGTCGCCGACCACGGTCGGCATCGCGTCGGCGATCATGGCGGCGGCGAGCGCGCGGCCGTCGTCGGGTCCCGACCCGAGCCCCGCGTGGCGCGGCCCGAAGTCCGCCGAAGCCTGCCGGCCATAGCCCGCATAGTGCTTGATCGGCAGCCAGTCGGGGGCGACCGCGAGCGCCGTCGGCGCGAGGCTCGCGAACGCGCCTTCGCCGTGGACGATCTTGCCACCCACCATGGTCATGGCCGCGCTCATCTGCGAGATGCGGTTCTCCGGCACCGCGAAGTAGTCCTCGTTGAGCACCGCGATATCGGCCCACTTGCCGACCGAGATCGTGCCCTTCTTGTCCTCCTCACGGGTGATCCAGGCGCCGTTCGCCGTGTAGGCCTTCAGCGCTTCCTCGCGGCTGAGCAGATTGCGGTCCGAGGCGTGGCGCAGCCCGCCGACCGTCTTGCCGGTGACCAGCCACTCGATGCCGACCCACGGATTGTGGCTCGCGGCGCGGTTGCCGTCGGTGCCGAGGGCGTAGGGGATGCCCATCTCGCGGATGCGGGCGAAGGCCGGCGCGTCGGCGGCCGCGTCCATGCCCCACTTCTCGACATAGGCCTCGCCGTCGAGCGACATGCGGTTCTGGATGCCGAGGCTGCCGCCGAGCGCCTGCAGCCGCTCGAGCGAGCGCGCCGAGATGCCCTCGCAATGCTCGAGGCCCCAGCGCAGCTTGTCGACCGGCACCTCCTTGTGGACCTTCTCGACCACGCCGAGGATGCGGCTCGCCGTGAAGTCGAACGAGGCGTGCATGCGGAACGGCCAGCCGTTCTGCGCCACGAAGGTGAGAACCTCGGCGAGCTTCTCCTCCATGATCGGCGGCTGGCGGATCGGATCCTTGGCGAAGTTGGTGTTGTCGCCGGCCGCCCACACCGTGTACTCGCCGGCGCCGGAGAGCCGGAAGTAGTCGTCGCCCTCGTAGAGCTTGGCGGTGGCGAGCCAGCCCTTGTAATCCTCGATCTCACGACCGGGGCGCTGCGCCATCAGGGTGTAGCCGATGCGCACGGTGAGCGCCTTGTCGGCGGCGAGCTTGGCGATCGCCTGATAGTGCTCGGGATAGTTCTGGCCGCCGCCGCCGGCGTCGATGAGGCTGGTCATGCCGAGCCGGTTCAGCTCGCGCATCATGTGGCGGGTCGAGGTGACCTGATCCTCGGGCGACAGCTTCGGGATCTTGCCAAACACCGAGAGCAGGCTCACGAGGCTCGTCGTGGCGATGACGAGGCCGGTCGGCATGCCGCTGCCGTCGCGGGCGATGACGCCGCCGAACGGATCCGGCGTGTCGCGGTTCCAGCCGAGCGCCCGCAGGCCCGCCTTGTTGACGAAGCCGCGGTCGTAGAGATGCATCACGTAGCACGGCACGTCGCCGGTCGCCGCGTTGATCTCGGCGAGCGTCGGCAGCCGCTTCTCCTTGAACTGGTGCGGCGTCCAGCCGCCCATCACCTGCACCCAGTGCGGCGCCGGCGTGCGGGCCGCCTGCTCCTTCAGCATCTGCAGGGCGAGCGCGAGCGAGGGCACGCCGTCCCAGCGGACCTCCTGCGAGTAGGTGAGGCCGCCGCGGATGAAATGCGTGTGGGCGTCGTTGAGGCCCGGGATGACGGTCCGGCCGCCGGCGTCGACGATCTTGGTCGCGGGGCCGCGGAACGTCTCGAGGTCACGCCGCGCCCCGACGCCGACGATCTTGTCGCCCGCCACTGCGATCGCTTCCGCACGCGGCGTCTTGGGATCGAGCGTCACCACCTTGGCGTTCTCGATGATGATGTCGGCCTTGCCGCCCTGCGCGCCGCTCTGCGCGACCGCGGCGGTCGGTTCGATCACCTTGGCGGCCGCATAGAGGCCGCCCATCGCGGCCGCGCCGCCCAAGAAATGGCGTCGCGACAACGAGGCCGCCGAGAAGCCGAACGGTTTTGTAGCGCAGAACAGGCACATGTTTCCTCTCCGGGTCGTCTTCGTTGCACGGACGCGAAAGCGGGGCGCGTCCGAATACGTTTGTTGGCGCGGAGAGTGCGTGAGCGCGGCGGCGCGGTCAACAGCGAGAATGCCGCGACGTGACAGATCACGATCGCGGCGCGCACGACAGGTCTGGATCGTGAAATAACGAAAGGCCCGCCGCGCGGAGCGCGACGGGCCGGAAAGAGACACGTAGGGAATGCGCGTGAAGCGCCGCTCAGCCGGCGGTCTTCAGCACGTGGTCGGCGATCTCGGCGCGGGTCGCGACATGGACGTCGTCGCGCTCCATCACGGTCTTGACGATCGCCTCGTAGGCCCAGGCGCCCGACGGGCGGCCGAAGACGTGACAATGTGCCGTCACGTCGATCACCAACGCCTGATCCTCGCTCGCCAGCACGTTCGCGAGCAGGTCGTCGAACATTGTAACAAAATCGCGCGGCGAGCGGCCGAATCGCATGGCGTGCGGGAGATCGTTGATCTCCATGGTGAGCGGGATCGCGACGATGCGGCCGTTTTCGCAGGTTTGAATATAAGGCCGCTCGTCGTCGAACACGTCGCCCTGCCACAGATAGCCGGCCTCGATCAGCAGGCGCGAGCCGTCGCGCGAGGGCGTGCCGCGCGGGCTGATCCAGCCGACCGGACGCTTGCCGGAGACGCTCTCGATCGCCTGCGTGGTCTTGTCGATGTCGGCCTTCGCCTGCTCGAGCGTCAGGGTCGCCGGGATCACGTCCTGGGCCCAGGCATGGGCGACGATCTCGTGGCCCTCCTCCACCATGCGCTTCAGCACGGCGGGGGTGCGCTCGGCGAGCACGCCGGACGTCATCACGCTGGCGCGGGCCTTGTGGCGCCCGAGGTTACGCAGCAACCGATCGATGCCGCGGGCGACGCCGTAGTGGCCCCAGGAGAGCGCGTTGGTGTCGAAGGCGCCGGCCGGCAGCGGGTTTCCCATCGGGCCGACGCCGGGCGCCTTGCCGTCCGACCACGCCTCGTAGGCGAGGTTGAGGATCACGGCGACGTGCCGGCCGCCAGGCCAGCGGAAGCCGGTGTCGAGACGGGTGACGCGCGTGTCGCGCGCGACGAAGTCGAGCTCGGCGGACATGGGATCTCTTCGATGGCGGGAACGGGGGGCGGAACCAGATCGGGTGGCCGAACTATAATGTGGCCCCGGCGCCCGTCCACCCCGCCCGCTGCATTGCTTCCGCGCCGTCCGGCCGCGCCGGTTCGCCTTCCGAAACGCGACGGACCGCGATCAGTCCCGCACCAGCGCGTGCACGGCGAACCACTTCTGCGGGTCCGTCCAGGTCGTCGCGACCCGCCAGCCGGCGCCGGAGGCCAGCGTGCGGAACAGATCGGGCGTGTACTTGTAGCTGTTCTCGGTGTGGATGGTCTCGCCGCGGCGGAAGTCGAAGCAGCGGCCGTCGACCCGGACGCGCTGGCGCGCCTTGCTGGCGAGATGCATCTCGATCCGGTGCTGCTCGCGGTTGTAGACGGCGCGATGCCAGAACGCCGAAAGATCGAAGTTGGCGCCGAGCTCGCGATTGATCCGGCGCAGCAGATTGAGATTGAACTCGGCCGTGACGCCGGCGGCGTCGTTGTAGGCGGCGACGAGGACGTCCGAGTCCTTCACCAGGTCGACGCCGAGGATCAGCCGCGCCCCCGGGCCGAGCAACGCGCCGGCGTGACGCAGGAAGGCGGTCGCCTCGTGCGGCTCGAAATTGCCGATGGTCGATCCCGGAAAGAAGCCGACCTTGGGGGCGGTCGCCACCTCGGCCGGGAGAGGAAACGATGCCGTGAAGTCGGCCACCACGGGCAGCACCTGCAGTCCGGGCATCTCGCGCGACAGCCGCGCCGCCTGACCGCGCAGGAACGCCTCGGAGATATCGACCGGCACGAAGGCGCGCACCGGAGCGGCGTCGAGCAGGATGCGCACCTTGGTCAAGGCGCCGGCGCCGAACTCGACCAGCACCGCATCCTGCGGGATGAAGGCGGCGATCTCGGCCGCCCGCGCGGTCAGGATGCTCGTCTCCGTGCGGGTCGGATAGTACTCGGGCGTCCTCGTGATCGCCTCGAACAGCTGAGAGCCGCGCTCGTCGTAGAAGTACTTCGGCGGAATGGTCTTCGGATCGGCCGAGAGGCCCGCGACGACGTCGGCCAGGAAGGCGCGGTGCGCCGTATCGTCGACGGGAAGCGTACGCGGCAGGCGAACATGGGCGGTCATCGGGGGTCCTCGATCGATCCGGGGCGCGGGCCGGTGACGCGCGCCGTTCAGGCCGGGAAGCTCGCCAGCCGCACGCCGGTGAACTGCCAGCGCGCCGACGGCGGGAAGAAGTTGCGATAGGTGGCGCGGGCGTGGCCCGGCGGCGTGGCGAGCGAGGAGCCGCGCAGCACCATCTGGTTCACCATGAACTTGCCGTTGTACTCGCCGAGCGCGCCGTCGGCGGCCCGATAGGCCGGATAGGGCGCGTAGGCGCTGCGGGTCCACTGCCAGACAACGCCGAACGCATCGGCGAGTTCGCCCGAGCGCGCCGCGACCTCCCACTCGAACTCGCTCGGCAGATGACGGCCGGACCAGCGCGCGAAGGCTTCGGCCTCGTAGTAGCTGACGTGACAGACGGGCGCGGCGGGATCGACCGGCACGAGGCCGCCGAGCGTCATCACCTGCCAGCGTCCGTCGTGCTCGCGCCAGTGGCCGGGCGCCCGCCAACCCTCGGCCTGCACGGCGGCGTACCCGTCGGAGAGCCACAGGGCGGCGTTGTCGTAGCCGCCGTCGCGCATGAAGGCGAGCCAGTCGTCATTGGTGACGAGCCCGCGCGCGATCGCGACGGGTCCGACCAGCACGCGATGGGCGGGGCTCTCGTTGTCATAGGCGAAGCCGCCACCCTGGTGGCCCACCGTATGGATCCCCTCCGGAATCATCAGCGTGCCGGGCGCGCGCGCGGCCGCGCGCCAGCGCCAGTCCGGATCGTAGGCGGGCAGGCACGGGTTCTCGGAGAAGGCGTGCAGGATGTCGGTGAGCAGAAGTTCCTGGTGCTGCTGCTCGTGGTTGAGGCCGATCTCCACGATGGTCGCGATCTCGGGCGTCAGCGCCGTCGCGTCGGCGAGCAGCGCGTCGATCGCCGCGTCGACATGGGCCCGGTAGGCCGTGACGGTCGCGACGTCGGGCCGCGTGATCATGCCGCGACGCGGCCGCGCGTGGCGCGGCCCGGCGGCGACGTAATACGAGTTGAACAGGAACGGAAAACGGTCGTCGAAACGCCGGTAGCCGGGCGCGTGCGGCTCCAGCAGGAACTGCTCGAAGAACCAGGTCGTGTGCGCGCGATGCCACTTGGTCGGGCTCGCGTCCGGCATCGACTGGATCACCTGGTCTTCGGCCGACAGGGGCGCCGCGAGCCGCTCGGTGTGCGACCGCACGGCCCGGACGGCGTCGCGCAGGTCGGACGGGCGCGCCCCGGCGGTCGCCGGCGCGTCACGGGTCGCCGCGTCGTCGGCCCCGACGCGGTCGGCGGGCCGGGGTCGGGTCGAGGCGCCGCGGCGCGGCGTGACGGCCGTCGTGCTCATTCTGGTGTCCGATCGCGGTGGGGCGGGTCGTGGCACAGTCGGGAGGCATGGCGAACCCGATACCGCCCGTTCACCGTGAACCCGCGCGGCGCGCAGGGGTTCCCGCCCGGCGCCAGCCCGACGCCGAGGTCTTCTCCATCTAGGCGCGAGGCGCGCCTCCGTCACCGCACGCTGCGATCACCGGCGGACACGAGACGGTGATCGGCGCGCGCGTTTCGGGGACACCGCCGGTTCCGGGCCGGGAGAGCATCGCGGCCGCCAGCCTCCATCCCGCGCCCCCTGGTCGCGCCGGGCCGCTTGTGCTCTATGACGGTGAACCGGCCGCCCCGCTGCGGCGGCCTCCTTCCTCCGGACCGTCCCGCCACGGTCCCGGCCAGACGAAATTCGCCCGATGCTCGACACCAAATCCCTGCCGCCCGGCCCCCCCGCGGCGGACGCCCACCTCCATCCCGAGACCCGCCTGGTGCACGGCGGCACCCTGCGATCGCAGTTCGGCGAGACGTCGGAGGCGTTGTTCCTCACCCAGGGCTTCGTCTACGACCGCGCCGAGACCTGCGAGGCGCGGTTCAAGAACGAGGACCCGGGCTACCAGTACACGCGCTACAGCAACCCGACGACGACAATGTTCGAGGACCGGCTGGCGGCGCTGGAGGGCGCGGAGGCGTGCCGCGCCGTCGCAACCGGCATGGCGGCCGTGAACGGCGCCATCATGGGGCTCGTGAGGGCCGGCGACCACGTGGTGGCGCCGCGCGCCATGTTCGGCTCGTGCCGGTGGATCATCGAGGAGATGCTGCCGCGCTTCGGTGTGACCTCGACACTGGTCGACGGCACCGATCTGGACCAGTGGCGGCGCGCGGCCGCGACGCCGAGCACCACCGTGTTCTTCCTCGAGACGCCGTGCAACCCGACGCTCGAAGTGCTCGACATCGCCGCGATCGCCGAGATCGCGCACGCGGTCGGGGCGCTGCTGATCGTCGACAACGTGTTCGCGACGCCGCTCTACCAGCGGCCGCTGGCCCTCGGCGCCGACGTCGTCGTCTATTCGGCGACCAAGCACATCGACGGCCAGGGCCGCTGCATGGGCGGCGCGATCCTCGCGTCGAAGGCGCTGATCGAGGAGCGCATCCAGCTCTATCTGCGGATGACCGGCCCGGCGATCTCGCCGTTCAACGCCTGGGTGCTGTTGAAGAGTCTCGAGCTGATGCCGGTGCGGCTCGCCCGCGAGACCGAGACGGCCGGCAGGCTCGCCGACGCGATGCTGTCGATTCCCGGCATCACCAAGGTGATCTATCCGGGCCGCGAGGACCATCCGCAGGCCGACGTGGTCGCCCGGCAGATGAGCGGCGCCTCCACCCTGATCGCCTTCGACGTGACGGGCGGCAAGGAAGGCGCCTTCCGGTTCCAGAACGCCCTGAAGCTCGTCTCGATCTCCAACAATCTCGGCGACGTGAAGAGCCTGATCACGCACCCGGCGACGACGACGCATTCGCGCTTCAAGCCGGAGGAGCGCGCCGCGCTCGGCATCGCCGACGGCACGCTGCGCCTCTCGGTCGGCCTCGAGCACATCGACGACCTGCTGGCCGATCTGAAGCAGGCGGCGACGGTGCTTTGAATGCACCGCGACAGCAACTCTCCGCCCTCATCCTGAGGAGCGGACCGCAGGTCCGCGTCTCGAAGGACGAGGGCGGCCGCTGAACCGGCCGCATGGTTCGAGACGCGCTCCTGCGGAGCGCTCCTCACCATGAGGGGCGAGGCGGAGCAAGTCCGCCCCGAGCCACCTGCCCTACCCCTACTCCACCAGACATCCGCGCAGGCCCGCCGTGACGGCTTCGCGGTCGAGCTTCTTGCCGATCAGCACGATGCGCGAGGCGCGCGGCTGCTTGCCCCACGGATCGGCGGAGCGGATTTCCATCAGGCGATGGACGCCCTGGATGACGTGACGCCGGGCGTCGCCCGCCATCGCGACGATGCCCTTGAGCCGGAACACGTCGTCGCCGTGCGCGGCCAGGAAATCCCGCAGCCACGCCTCGAGCTTGTCGCGATCGAACGACCCCGGATCGACGAACGACATCGTCTCCAGCCCGGGGTCGTGCTCGTGATGGTGATGATGGACGTCGAGGAACTGCTCGTCGGCGGCGAGCGTCTTCGAGAGGTCGAAGGCGCCGATGCCGAGAATCTTCTCCAGCTCGACCTTGGCGTAGCTCGACCGGATGATCTCGGCCGTCGCGTTGAGGCCGCGCATGCGGCTCTCGATCGTGGCGAGCTCAGGCTCGTCGACGAGATCGACCTTGTTGACGATCAGCCGGTCGGCCGCGACGATCTGATCGACGGCCTGGTTGTCGACGCCGTGCAGATCCGGGTCGTCGAGATGCCGGCCGATATGCATGGCATCGACCAGCGTGACGATGCCGTCGAGGCTGACCTGCTTCGCCACCTCGGCGTCGACGAAGAACGCCGCCGCGACCGGGGTCGGATCGGCGATGCCGGTCGTCTCGACCAGGATGTGATCGAACTTCTCGCGACGCGCCATCAGCTTCTGCAGCACCTCGATGAGGTCCTGGCGGACGCTCGCCGTGCAGCAGATGCAGCCGTTGGTCATCTCGTAGATCTCCTCCTCCGAGGTGAGGACGAGACCGGAGTCGATGTTCACCTCGCCGAACTCGTTCTCGATCACGGCGATGCGGTGGCCGTGCCGCTCGGTGAGGATGTAGTTCAGCAGCGTCGTCTTGCCGGCGCCGAGAAAGCCCGTGAGGATGGTGACGGGGACGGGCGTCTGATTGCTGGTGTCGGTCATTGTCTCACCCGGCAGGGCTGGAATTCTGTCGTTTCTGATTCAGACCCTCATCCTGAGGTGCTCGACCGCAGGTCGAGCCTCGAAGGATGCGGCCCCGGATCGGCGGGCCGTCGCCCTTCGAGGCCGCGCTTCGCGCGGCACCTCAGGGTGACGGAGAGAGACCGGTCACGCCGCCTGCGCGCCCTCGCGCTCGGCGAGCGCAGAGAGAATCTGCTCCGGCGTGATCGGATAGTGGCGGAAGCGCACGCCGATCGCGTCGTGGATGGCATTGGCGATGGCGGGGCCGATGGCGATGATCGGATCCTCGCCGACGCCCTTGGCGCCGAACGGCCCGCCGTCGGACGGCGCCGTCTCCAGGATGATGGTCCGGATCGGCGGCATGTCCATGGCGAGCGGCATCTTGTAGTCGACGAAGCTCGCATTGAGCGGCCGGCCGTCACGATGATCGACCACGAAGTCCTCGCTCAGCGTGTGGCCGATGCCCTGCTGGATGCCGCCCTCGATCTGGCCGGCCGCCGCGATCGGATGGATGATCTTGCCGATCTCGTGCACGGGCACGACCTGCAGCACGGTCACGTGGCCGGTCTCGGTGTCGACCTCGACCTCGACGAAATGCGCCGCGAACGAATACGACTTGGTCGGGTGATAGCTGCCCTCGCCGAGGAGCTGCGGCGCCGGGATGCCCTTCTCGGCCGCGATCGCGTCGCGCACCGTCATCGACAGTCCGGGCACGCCCTTCACAGTGATGACGCTGTCCTTGATCTCGAGATCCCCGGCCGCGACCTCCATCTTGTCGGCGGCGCGCGCCAGAACCTTCGCCTTCACCTGCGCGGCCGCCATCTGGCAGGCGCGACCGGCCATGAAGGTGGTGTGGCTGGCGAAGGCGCCGATGTCCCACGGCACCACGTCGGTGTCGCCGTGCACCACGGCGACGTCGTCGAACGTCACGCCGAGCTCCTCGGCCGTGATCTGGGCGAGCGCGGTGTGCGCGCCGGTGCCCAGCCCGGTGGTGCCGGTCATCAGCGTCACCGAGCCGTCCTCGTTCATGCGGACGACCGCGTTGCCCTGCTCCTTGATGCCCGGATAGGCGGAGGAGCCGTGCATCTCGCAGCCCATGCCCCAGCCGCGGCGCAGCCGGCTGGCCTTCGCCGAAGGCCGTGACGCGGACCGCGAGGCCCAGCCGGTCTCCTCCATGCCGCGGCGGATGCAGTCTTCCAGCCCATGGCCCGTGAGCGGATGATTGGAGGGCGCGACGTCGCCCTCGCGCACCGCGTTCTTCAGCTTCAGCTCCGCCGGATCCATCCCGAGCGTCTCGGCCGCCTCGTCCATCAGGATGTCGAGGGCGTAATAGGTCTGCACCACGCCGTAGCCCCTGAAGGCACCGGCGATCGGCGTGTTGGTGTAGACGCAGCGTCCTTCCAGCCGCACGTTCTCGCAGCGATAGAGCGAGGTCAGCGCCGCGGTGCCGACCGCCGTGACGCCCGGCCCGTGCGAGCCGTAGGCGCCGCTGTTGAACACCACCTTCGCTTCGCGCGCCGTGATGGTGCCGTCGCGCTTGAACCCTTGTCTGATCCATACGGTTCCAGGATGCCGCGTGCGGCCACCCAGAAACGTCTCCTTCCTCGAAAACTCCATGCGCACCGGGCGCCGCGTGCGTTGCGCCAGGAGCGCGCACAGGAACTCGTGCTGGAAAAGATCCTGCTTGGCGCCGAAGCCGCCGCCCATGTGATCGACCAGCACCCGCACCTTGTTGAGGGGCAGGCCCAGCACCTCGGCGAGCGTGCCGCGCACCATGAAGGGGCTCTGGGTCGACGTCCAGATGGTCAGCTTGCCGAGCGGATCCCACTGGCAGACGCAGACGTTCGGCTCCATGTAGGCCGGCGTCGGCCGGCCCATGCCGTACTCGCCCTCGACGATCACGTCGGCCTCGGCGAAGCCTTTTTCAACGTCGCCGCGCGTGACGACAAAGGGCGGCAGAACGAGATTTCCGCCGGGGCCGACGTCGTGGATCATCGGTGCGTCGGGCTTCAGCGCGTCCTCGACCGTGAACACGGCCGGCAGCGGCTCGTATGTGACCTCGATCAGCTCGCAGGCGAGCTCGGCGATCTCCTCGGAGGTCGCGGCGACCGCGGCGACGCCTTCCCCGTAGTAACGGACCTTGGTGTCGAGGATGTACTGGTCCTGCGTCACCGACGCGGAGCGCGGATGCGGCGAGCCGTAGTGCAGCACGCGCGGCACGTCGGCATGGGTGAGGATCGCTTTCACACCGGGCAGGGCCAGCGCCTTGCTGGTGTCGATCGACACGATGCGGGCATGCGCCACGGTGGCGCGCTTCATCTTGCCGTGCAGCTGGCCCGGCAGGACCACGTCGCCCGCATAGACGGCGCCGCCCGTCACCTTGCCGAGCGTGTCGGTGCGCTTGACGCTCTTGCCGATCACTGAAGTCATGGCCGCCCTGTTCCTCGCACCTCGTGTCCCGGGCGGAGCGCGTCACACCGTGACGCGCTCAGACCCGGGACCCAGTTCTCGCCCGTCCGCGCTCCTGGGCCCCTGGGTCCCGGCTCGGTGTCGCAGCGGACTGCTGGTCCGCTACGACACGTCCGGGACACGAGGCCCACGGACGTCACGTCCTCACAGCTTCCGGTCCGCCGCCGGCGGCAGGTACTTGTTGGTGAACACGTCGATCGCGAAGGGCTTGTTCTTGTACGCGTAGGTGACGCCGATCTGCTCCACCGACTTGGCGAGACGGGCCGGGTCGACGTCGCCGACGCCGTTCTGCTTCACCCACGGCGTGACCACGTGCTCGCGCAGCACCAGCTCGAGCCGCTCGCGCTCCGTCTTCTCGTCACCGGTCTCGTAGCGCTTCATCACCGCCTTCACGGCGGTCGCCGGATCCTTCACGGTGTCCTGCAGGCCCTTGATGGTGGCCCGGATGAAGCCCTTCACGGCCTCCGGATTGTTCTTGAGGAAGTCCGGATTGACGATGATGCCGTTGCCGTAGAGCGACAGGCCGTGGTCGGACATCACCAGCATCTGGATCTGGTCGGCCGGAATGCCCTTCTGCAGCAGGTTGAAGTGCATCGAGAACGTGAAGCCCGTGATGGCGTCGACCTTGCCGTCGGCGAGCATCGGCTCGCGCACCGGGAAGCCGATGTTCTCGATCTTCACCTTCGACTCGTCGATCGCATTGGCCTGGACGAAGGCCTTCCACTGCGCGAAGGCGCCGTCGGCCGCCGGCGCGCCGAGCACCTTGCCCTCGAGGTCTTTCGGCTTGGCGATTCCGGTCTTCTTCAGCGTCCCGATCGCGAAGGGCGGGCGATCGTACAGCATCATCACGACCTTGATGTCCTTCTCGGGATTCTGGTCGCGGAAGCGGACGACGGAGTTGAGGTCGAAGAACCCGAGCTGATGAGTGCCGACCGCGACGCGCGGAATGCCCGACACCGAGCCGGCGCCGGTGTCGATCGACACGTTGAGGCCCTCGGCCTTGTAGTAGCCCTTGTCGATGGCGACGAAATACGGCGCCGTCGGACCCTCGAACTTCCAGTCGAGGGCGAACTTGATGTCGGTGTCGGCCAAGGCGGGCACCGCCGCGACGGCGGCGAGCAGCGAGGCGACGGTTCCGGCAAGAACTGATCTGATCATGTCTGACGCTCCCGGGAATCCCGACGGGGATCCACTGCCGTCTTTGCAGGCAAACCACATGCCATTGTACGGGCCACGGTTCGCCTCGAATTCCGCGTTCCGGCGCCACGGCGTGCCGCGACCCGCGGCAGCGCCGTCGACGGCCTGCATGTTATTCAGGCGCCGTCCGGGCCGGCCGCGGCCATCTGCCGCGCCGTCACCTGGATGGCCTCGACGATCTTGGTGTAGCCGGTGCAGCGGCAGATGTTCCCGGCGAGGCCGAAGCGGATCTCCTCCTCGGTCGGGTTCGGGTTCTTGTCGAGCAGCGCCTTGGCCATCACGATGATGCCGGGCGTGCAGAAGCCGCATTGCGAGGCGCCGAGCGCCATGAAGTTCTCCTGCAGCGGGTGCAGGCGGTCGGGATCCGGGGCGATCCCCTCGATCGTCGTGACGCTGCGTCCGTCGGCCTCGACGGCCAGCACGAGACAGGAATTCACCGGCACGTCGTCGAGCAGCACCGTGCAGGCGCCGCAATCGCCGACGTCGCAGCCCTTCTTGGTGCCGGTGAGGCCGGCCTCGTTGCGCAGCACGTCGAGCAGCGTGCGCGACGGCGCGACGACGAGCTCGCGCGCTTCGCCGTTGATCGTGACGTTGATCGGAACGCTAGAGACGGTCGTGGTCGAGATGGTCATCACCGGGTCTCCCCGCAGGCCCGCGCCCACGCCGTCGCGACGGCGCGGCGCGTCAGCACCTCGACCATGGCGCGGCGATAGTCGGCGCTCGCCCGCACATTGCTGATCGGCCGCGAGTCCTCACGCGCCATGCGGCCCGCTGCGGCGATCGTCGTCTCGTCGGGAACGGCGCCCTCCAGCGCGGTCTCGGCGGCGCACGCCCGGATCGGCGTCGGCGCCACGGCACCGAGCACGATGCGCAGGTCGCGGCAGACGTCGCCGTCGCGGCGCAGCGACACCGCGACCCCGACGGTCGCCAGCTCCATGGCGCGGCGGCGGCCGTGCTTGATGTAGTCGGCACCGCTCGCGGCAGCCGGCGGCGGCAGCACGAGGGCGGTGACGATCTCGCTCGGACCGAGCGCGGTCTTGCCCGGACCGGTGAAGAACTCCTCGAGCGG
The DNA here is from genome assembly GCF_046000175.1 of Rhodoplanes sp. SY1. NCBI lineage: Bacteria > Pseudomonadati > Pseudomonadota > Alphaproteobacteria > Hyphomicrobiales > Nitrobacteraceae > Rhodoplanes > Rhodoplanes sp. SY1. The sequence goes on along the minus strand of NZ_JBEOMB010000023.1, from coordinate 36,213 downwards.
CAGGCGGCGCGGCCCGCTCGGGCCCACCATCTCGATCGTCGCGCCGCAGGCGATCAGCGGCGGCAGCGTGTCGGCCGATGGCGAGGCGCGACAGACATTGCCGACGACGGTCGCCCGGTTCCTGATCTGGATCGAGCCGATTTCTTGCGCGGCCTGCGCTACAGCCGGATAGAGGCGCTGGACCGCGGGCGAGGTCTCGATGGCGCGTACCGTCACGAGCGCGCCGATGCGAAGCCCCTGCGTCGCGTCGCAGACGAGATCGCCGAGGCCCGGCACCTTCTTGATGTCGACGACGACGGCCGGCCGGCGAATGCTTTCCTTGATCTCCACGAGCAGATCGGTGCCGCCCGCCATCAGGTCGGCCGTGCGGCCGTGCTGCGACAGGAGCGCGATCGTCTCGTCGAGAGTCTTCGGTTGAAAAAAGGCGAAGGGATGCATGGGACGCCGCGCCGGACAAGGGAACGACGGGCGAGGATGTCTCCCCGCCCGCCGCATTGGACGATGACTCAGGCCGGAACCGTGGGACGCGGCTCGACCATCGCATAGGTGTCCTTCAGGCGGGCCAGCGCCTCTTCCTGGGTGCGCGGCGGCGGCGTCGTCGGGATACCGCAGATGCGAGCGATGTTGTTGCCCATGTAGTCCTCGAGGCCGTCCTCGTCGAGATTGATGCCGTGGGGCGGCGGCGAGCACAGCACCTCGAGCTCGCGCAGCCACATGCCGGGCTCGTTCGGCGGCGAGTCGGTGCCGAACACGATCTTGTGGCGGGGCAGCTCGCGGGCGAACTCGACGATGCGCGACTGGAAGCACCAGCCCGACTCGCAGACGACGTTCGGCGTGTCCATCGCCATCCAGAACGCCTCGAACGAGTAGTTGCCGCCGGTCTGGATGCCGAAGTGGCCGATGATGAAGTTCACCATCGGGAACTCGCGGATCACCGGATAGAACATGGTCGGGATCGTATAGGGGCCGTCACCCGTGTGGATCAGCACGACGACGCCCAGCTCGGCGCACTTCTTCATCGCCGGGCGCAGCCAGTCGAGCGCGCGGTCGGGCCGGTAGCCGTGCATGTTGGCGTGCAGCTTCAGCATCTTGAAGCCGTACTCCTTCACGTGGAACTCGAGCTCGGCGGCACCGTTCTCGGGGCCCCAGCGCGGGTTGAACGTGAAGTTGCCGATGAAGCGGTCCGGATACTTCTGGCACAGCTCCGCGATGTAGCTCATGTAGTCGCGGATGCCCTCGCGACCCATGCGATTGCCGTCGCGGTAGCCGGTGTTGCCGGGCGGCGGCTGGATGAAGCCCATGTCGATCCGGCGCGGCTTGCCGTTGATCATGTAGGGGCCGTCCATCATCTTCAGCAGGCGCTCGCCCGTGAAGGGCGTGCCGGTGTGGCGCCACGCCTCGTCGACCAGGTTGGTGGGATGCAGGTGGGTGTCGATGATCATCGGGCTCTCTCCGAAATGCGTCAGGCCGCTTCGCGCTGCTTGCAGGCGGCGAGATAGGCCTCGGCCTCCTCGCGGCTCTTCGGCGGGGCGGTCGGCTCGAGCCCGATCATCCGGGCGACGTTGTTGCCGAAGTAGTCCTCGAGCGTGTCCTCGTCGAGGTTGAGGCCCTGCGGCGGCTCGGTGCACAGCACCTCGAGATGGCGCAGCCACATGCCGGGCTCGTTCGGCGGCGTGTCGGTACCGAACAGGATCTTGTTCTTGGGCAGATCCTTGGAGAACTCGACGATGCGCGACTGCAGGCACCAGCCGGACTCGCAGAAGACGTTCGGGTTGTCCATGGCGAGCTGGAACGGCTCGAAGCAGTAGACGCCGCCGGTCTGCACACCGAAATGCGCCATGATGAAGTTCACGGTCTTGTACTTGTACATGATCGGCGTCCACTCGTTGGGGATCGAGTAGGGGCCGTCACCGGTGTGGAGCTTCACCAGCACGCCGAGCTCGGCGCACTTCTCCATCGCGGGCTGCAGCCAGTCCATGGCGCGGTCGGGACGATAGCAGTGCATGTTCGCCTGGAACTGCACCATCTTGAAACCGTGCTGCTTGACGTAGCGCTCGATCGCCTCGACGCCGTTCTTCACGCCGTAGCGCGGATTGTAGACGAAGCAGCCGATGAACCGGTCCGGATACTTGCGCACCAGCTCGAGCGTGTAGGCCATATACTCGTCGATGCCGTCGCGGCCGGCCTTCTCGAGCACGCCGTCGGTGTAGAGCGTGTTGCCCTGGGGCGGCTGGATGAACGCCTTGTCGACGCGGCGCGGCTTGCCGTTCACCCAGTAGGGGCCGTCCATCATCTTCAGCAGGCGCTCGCCCGTGAACGGCTCGCCGTCATGCCGCCAGGCGAGGTCGACGATGTTCGTCGGGTAGCAGCTGATATCGATGATCATCAGATCACTCCTTGCGGATCGCAGGGGTCGCAGGCGGGACGGGACGCGGGCCGTGTCGGGGCTGCGCCGCAGGCGGCCGTGCGGAGGCACGGCGGGTGCGGACGACTTGCACGACATTCACGTACGCGGAGATCACGCACGCGAAGATCACGAAACCGGGTGGACGGCACGGTGAGCGTCCGGTCGAGACGAGTTGCGACGAGATCGAAGTTCGGCAGCGCAAACAAGCAGCGCGAACTTCACGTGTCTGTCAGCAATCTCCGACCGAACCGGCACTCGCACGCGGGTGGCGCAAGTGTTATATTGTTCGGCTGACCGCTTCTACCGACGTTCGCGTTGCATAGACGAACGGTCCGGAGCGGTCAAGAACAGGCACAGTGCGGGACGACGGGGTCGCACGGGATTCGAAGCAGATGATGCCGCACGCCGGCGCCGCGCGGGTCGGAACAATGATGAACATCTCGTTACACGACACGGATCGTGTTGCGGGATGGGCCTCGCGCATCAGGATCGTGATGGTTCACCGCGGTGAAGCGCATCGACGTGAGAAGATCCGTCGCGCAGACCGTGACAATCATGTGTTGATCGGCCTCGGTGGTCTCCCGGATACCGAGAGATACGTGTTTCCTGTATTTCGACACTCGCAGATGCTGTCGTGTCTGCGGATTTTTTGTGCAGATGTGACGTGACCATGCGCTGCGGCAGATCCGCGACGCATGTGCGGTCGAAAGGACCGCGGGACGATCGGTGCCGAGGGCGAGCGCGGTCCGGATGCGGATCGCCCGAGCCGGTGTGGAGCAGACGCGGCCGGCGTAACGGCTGCTGCACTGCGAAACGAGACGGCGCGGACCGACGGACCAGCAGGGCAAGAAGCCGGACCCCTGCGACGGTGGTGCGCGACGTGACGGACCGCGAAGGCGCCGTCACCTCACGACATCGCCGCTCCGTGCCGCGGGCCGGAGTTGATCGGCGCGGCGCGCACCTTTTGTGTCAGGGAGCGGGTGCCGCAACGCGGCGTCCGACCGGTCGGGCCGGGTCGCCGAGACCCACCCCCGAGACCAAGACCGCACCGATGGAGCAGAACACGTGGAACATCTTCGTCCGAACTATCTGCGCGACGTCGCCTACATCTCCCGCGACTGGATCGAGCGGCACGGCCTGCATCCGGCCGTCGGCGTCGCCATCGAGGTCGCGGCCGAGATCGAACTGCCCGAGGATCGCTCGCCGAGCCAGATCGTCGAGGGGCCGACGCCCGAGGAGCAGGTGATCATCGAGCGCCTGGTGCGCGCCTATATCGCGAGCGGCGTGTTCCCGCCGTCCGACGAGAACACCTACGGCTTCGCGAACTGGGAGTTCACCATCGAGCAGTGAGGACGAGCCGCGGAATCCGCCGCGCCGTCGTCGGAAGCGAAGCAGACCCGAAGTGAAGCAGAACGCGGGATCGGGCGCGCCGGCAGAAGCCGGCGCACCCGCGATTGTTTCGGCGTGACCGTGATCACGGACGCTTTCGCGCGAGCGCGCCCGCGTGCGCGGTGCCGAGCGATCAGCCGGCGCGCCGGTACGACTCGTAGCGCGGCTCCCACATCTGTTCGCGCACCGCCTCCTCGGCCCGGGACGGGTCGAAGCCGGGCGCCAGCCCCTCCGCGTAGGCCTGCAGCGCGACCGCGACGCCGACCTTGGCCGACACCTCCCGCAGCGCGCTCACCGGCGGCAGCAGCGTGCCGTTCGGATCGCTGCGCGCCGGCGACATGTCGGCGAGCGCCCGCGCGGCGGCCAGGAACATCGTGTCGGTGACGCGGCGCGCCCGCGCCGTCACGATGCCGAGCCCCATGCCGGGGAAGATGTAGGAGTTGTTGACCTGGTCGATGTGGACGGCGCGGCCGTTCACCGGCACGGGCGCGAACGGGCTGCCGGTGCCGATCACGGCGCGGCCCTCGGTCCAGGCCATCACGTCGGCCGGCACGGCCTCGCTCTGCGAGGTCGGGTTGGAGAGCGGGAACACCACGGGCCGCGCGACGTGCTTGGCCATCTCGCGCACCACCGTCTCGCTGAACAGACCGGTCTGCCCGCTGGTGCCGATCAGCATGGTCGGCTTCACGTGGCGGACCACCTCCTCGAGGCTGATCGCCTCGCGGCTCTCCACGGTCCAACCCATGACGTGCTCGCGCGTGTGGGCGAACGGGACCTGATACGGCTGCAGCCGGTTGCTGCCCTCGAGCAGCAGGCCGCGGCTGCCGAGCAGATAGAAGCGCCGGCACGCCTCCTCCTCCGACAGGCCGTCCTGCACCATCGCCTTGACCAGCAGCGACGCGATGCCGGAGCCGGCGCCGCCGGAGCCCGCCATCACGATGCGCTGCTCCTTGAGGGTCTGGCCGGCGGCCCGCACGGCCGACAAGAGCGCGCCGCAGACCACCGCCGCGGTGCCCTGGATGTCGTCGTTGAACGTGCAAAGCCGGTCGCGATAGCGCTCGAGCAGGCGCGCCGCGTTGGGGCCGGCGAAGTCCTCGAACTGCAGCAGCACGTGCGGCCAGCGCTTCGCCACGGCGTCGACGAACGCCTCGATGAAATCGTCGTAGTCGGGGCCGCGCAGGCGCTCGTGCCGCCAGCCGATGTAGAGCGGATCCTCGCGCCGCGCCTGGTTGTCGGTGCCGACGTCGAGCATGATCGGCAGCGTGCGGGACGGATCGATGCCGCCCGCCGCCGTGTAGAGCGACAGCTTGCCGATCGGGATGCCCATGCCGCCGGCACCCTGGTCGCCGAGACCGAGGATGCGCTCGCCGTCCGTGACGACGATCACCTGGACGTTGTCGAAGCGGCGCTGGCCGAGGATCTTCCCGATCTGATCCTTGTAGGGCGGGCTGAGAAACAGGCCGCGCGGCCGCCGGAAGACCTGGCTGAACTTCTGACAGCCGAGCCCGACGGTCGGCGTGTAGACGATCGGCAGCATCTCCTCGAGATGCCGGGTCAGGAGCGCGTAATGCAGCGTCTCGTTGATGTCCTGCAGGCCGCGCAGGAAGACGTAGCGGGCGAGGTCGTCGGGCAGCTCGCGGAACGCCGTGATGCGCCGCTGGACCTGCTGGTCGAGGCTCGCGACATGCGGCGGCAACAGGCCGTGCAGCTCGAACACGTCGCGCTCGTGCTCGGTGAAGGCCGTCCCCTTGTTGAGGATCGGGTTCGTCAACAGCTCGTATCCGGATCGGTCGACCATGCGCATGATGCCTCCTGCCCGCTCGCGTCTCGCCTTCATGGGGGGTGCGTCACGGCCGACGCAGGCTTGCCCGACCGTGAGCCGGCGCGGCGAACCTCGCGACCGCGTCGCGATCGGACCGGCACCGAACAGCCGCCACGAATCCCGCATGGAGCCGCGGCGGCGCGCGTGTACGTCGCGCCGCCGCGGCGCCGTGTCAACTCTCCCGGTCTCGTCGCCGATATGAGTTTCGGGCAGAGGAACGCCTCGTCGGGCCGGCGATCATAGTCCTGATCAGGACCTTCGGATCCCCCGGCGGCGACGTGACACCGACGTGACGAGATCGCACAAGCGCCCGTGAACCGGGGCGATCCGCGACTCGCCCGGCGCGCCGAACGTACGCATGATCTCTGCGCCCGGGGCCAGGGAACGCGTCGGCGCGAGGACCGCGCGAAACGCCTGCATAGCGGCCATCACGTGTGCGGCGCCGGCGGCGATCCGCATCGACATCCGAAAATCCGTCCGGCCTCGCGGGCGTTTTGCCGGAATTCCGGACGTGATCAGCGCGGCGACATGATCAGCGCGCCTTCGAGATCACGTCGCGGGCCCAGTCGAGCGCGTGCCGGGGCAGGCTGGTGCGCTCGCCCTCGAAGTTCATCGGCCGAGTCGCGTCGAGCGCGAGCTTCGCCGACATGCCCTCGACCGACGACGGGTCGAGGCGATTGCAGAACACCTTCGGCACCATGAACATGTCGGTGTCGGCCTGGAACCGGGTGGCGAGCGCCCACATCACCTCGGTCTCGTCGAAGACGTCGATGTCGTCGTCCACGGCGACCGCGAATTTGATGTAGCTGTCGAGCCCCATCAGCAGCATCAAGGCCTGCCGGGCCTGGCCTTCCGCCGTCTTCTTGAACGACATGAAGGCGTGGAAATGCGTGCCGGACTTCGGATAGTTCAGCGCCTTCAGGGTCGGCACCATCTCCTTGAGCCGATGGAACACGTGCGCCTCGCGGGTGCAGCGGCTGAGCAGCAGATGCTCGGCCGAGTAGCCCGGGATGATGTCGAGGAAGATCGGCTTCGCCCGTCGCGTGATCGCCTTGACCTGGAAGACGTTGCGGGTCGACCGATAGGTCGAGTAGCCGGTGTACTCGCCGTAGGGGCCCTCGTCCTCGTGGACGCCGGCGAGGATCTCGCCCTCGATCACGTACTCGGCGTTCGCCGGCACCTCGACGTCGATGGTCCTGCACTTCACCAGCTCGACCGGCTGCTTCATCAGCGCGCCGGCGACCGCGAACTCGTCGACCTCCATGGCCACCTTGGCGCCGGCCGCGATGTAGATGGCCGGATGGCATCCGATCACGACCGCGACCTCGAGGTTCTTGCCGCGCGCCTCGCAGCGCTGCAGATGATCCCAGATGTGGCCGCGCGAATGCAGGCTGACGCCGAACTTCTGGGGCCCCTTGAGCTGCATGCGCTGGAAGCTGAGATTGCGCACGCCGGTGTCGGGATCCTTGCAGACCAGGATGCCGGACCCGATGTAGCGCCCCGCGTCCGCCTGGAAGTGCCGCGAGATCGGCAGCGTGCCGGCATCCGCCTCGTTGCCGAGCGCGACCACGTCGTGCACGGGCGCCGGTCCCGACGTGACGACCGCCGGCACGAGGCCCGCCATCGCCTCGGTCCAGGCCTCGGCGAAGCCGGTCGGCGGCGCCCCGGCCATGCGGGCGATGCGGGCGCGATCGGCGAACAGGTTCGACACCACCGGCCCCGAAAACCCGTCCGGCTTCTCGATGATCACGACCGGAGCGCGCTTCTGCGCCTCGAGCTCCAGCACCAGCGCGGTCGGCAGGAAGTCGAGGTCGGTCGGGGTGCTGATCACGAGCTTCTCGCTGTCGGGAAGCGCGCTCAGGAAGTCGGCGAGGCTCTGCATCGTAAAATCCGCGGGTTAGGTCACCGGGGCGACTCTCTTACATGGAGACGGGCACGCTTGCACGCGCCGGCGCAACGGGCTCGTGAGCGCGGCGATGTCGCCGACGGGCGGATGCAAACCGGATGTTAGGCAAATCGTTGGATCCTGGGAGCGGAGGAGGCGATCGGTGCCGGTCTCGGCACCGTCCGCAACCGTTCGACAAGGCGCAGGGAGGAAGACACTCGCATCCACCAGCCGACGGCTCTGCCCGCCAGAACGCATACCGGCCCGTCAGATGGCCCCGGATGCGCTTGCGTGGAACTTGCATAGCTATCGGAAAGACACCAGGAGACCCCCGATGCTGACTGCCATCATCGTGAACGACCGGGAGCCGCGCGCCGAGCTCGACTGCAGCGTGTGCGGCAAGAAGATCGGCCAGGGCTACACCCGCGATCTCGGAACCCGCATCATGTACGACTGCTTCCGCTGCTTCAGCATCGACGAGGTGGCGACCGAGGCCGTGATGGGCACGGGCCAGGCCAAGCGCGCCGCGCGGAGCTGAGCGAAGCCGAGCGTTCGGTTCGTCCGTTTTCGGACTCGCCGGGAACGGCCAAGTCGTCACGAGTGTCCTGCCCCGGACCCATCGCGAGCGCTGATAGGCGGCTCGACACAACCCTGACACAACCTGAGAGCGCAGGACCGTGGTAAAGTGATCCTCGCGCTGATGGGACGGTGCACATGGCCTACGCTTTCGATACGCTCGGTTACGCGACACGGCTGGCGGCCGCCGTGGCGATCCTGGCGGCCCTGCAGAAGCTCGGCTGAACGCACGTCGACCCCCCGGGGGTTGCCGGTTGCGGCCACCGCGGCATAGTGGCGCGTCGAAATCGATCGAAGGCCGCTCCCGTGTCGCCGCAGCCGCAAAAGCCCGCCGTCCTGTTCGTCTGCCTCGGCAACATCTGTCGCTCGCCGCTCGCGGAAGGCGCGTTCCGGGCCGAGGCGGACCGCCTCGGGCTCGACGTCGCGGTCGATTCGGCCGGCACCGGCGGCTGGCATGTCGGCGAGCCGCCCGACCGGCGCGCCCAGGCGGTGGCGCGACGCTACGGCGTCGACATCGGCCAGTGCCGCGCCCGCCAGGTCGGCCGCGACGATTTTTCCCGGTTCACCCACGTGGTGGCACTGGACGAGTCGGTGCTCGTCACGCTCCGGCGCATCCGCCCGCGCGACGCCACCGCCGAGATCCGGCTGCTGCTCGACTATGTGGACGGACGTGCCGGTGAAGGCGTCGCCGATCCGTATTACGGGGGCGACGACGGCTTCGAGATCACCTGGGCCGACGTGACGAGCGGCGCCGCGGCGCTCGCCCGGCGGATCGCCGGCGGATGAGCGCGCTCGCGTTCACCGGCGCGGCCCTGCTCGGTGGCCGCCTCGTCGTGGCGCATTCGCTCGGCGGCGGCGACCTCTCCGAGATCGTCCGCATCACGCTCGAGGACGGGCGCACCGCCATTGTCAAGAGCGGCCCGGCGCCGGCGACCGAGGCGGCCATGCTGCGCGCGATCGCCGCGACCGGCGCGCCGGCCCCGGCCGTGCTGGCGGCGAGCGACACTGCGCTGGTGATCGAGGTCCTGCCGGCCGGCGGCAGCGTCGATGCCGCGTGGGGCGACCTCGGCCGCATCCTCGCCCGCCTGCACGCCACGACCGGCGCGCACTACGGCTGGCCGGAGGACTATGCCTTCGGCCCGGTCGCCATCCTCAACGCCTTCGCCGACGACTGGCCGACGTTCTGGGGCGAGCGGCGGCTCCTGGTGAACGCGCCACACATCCGCGGCGCCCTCGCCCGCCGCATCGAGACGCTCGCCGCGGATCTGAGAAACCGTTTGCCGACGCGGCCGCCAGCGTCGCTGCTGCACGGCGATCTGTGGACCGGCAACGTGCTGGCCGACGGGGATCGCATCGCCGGGCTGATCGACCCGGCCTGCTACTACGGCCACGGCGAGGTCGACATCGCGATGCTGAGCCTGTTCGGCCGGCCGAGCCCCGCCTTCTTCGACGCCTACGGGCCGCTCGCACCCGGCCACGCCGAGCGGCTGGCGATCTACAGCCTGTGGCCGGCGCTCGTGCATCTGCGCCTGTTCGGCGCCGGCTATCGGTCGATGGTCGAGCGGTTCCTCGACGCCGTGGGGGCGTGAGCGGGCCGACGACCGGCGTCAGCGCGTGCTCAGCACGCGAAGAATCGCGCCGGTGAGACGCGCGAGATCGGCCTCGCCGATCGTGAAGGCCGGCGTCAGATAGACGATCCTGCCGAACGGCCGCACATAGACGCCCGCCTCGACGAAGCGCGCCTTGAGGGCCGGGATGTCGATCGCCTCGAGCTCGACCGCCCCGATGGCGCCGCGCACCCGCACGTCGACGACGCCCGGCAGATCGCGGCACGGCGCGAGCTGTTCGGTCAGCTGCGCCTCGATCGCCGCCACCTGGGCGAGCCGCGGCTCGCGCGCGAACAGGTCGAGCGAGGCATTGGCCGCCGCGCAGGCGAGCGGGTTGCCCATGAAGGTCGGCCCGTGCATCAGCGCGTGCATCGGATCGTCCGACCAGAAGGCCTCGAACACGCGCCGCGACGCGACCGTCGCGGCGAGCGGCATGGTGCCGCCGGTGAGCGCCTTCGACAGCGTGAGGATGTCGGGAACGACGCCGGCCTGCTCGCAGGCGAACATGGTGCCGGTGCGCCCGAAGCCGGTGAACACCTCGTCGAAGATCAGGAGCGTGCCGTGCCGGTCCGCAGCCGCGCGCAAACGCGTCAGCACGGCGGCGTCGTGGAACAGCATGCCGCCGGCGCCCTGCACCAACGGCTCGATGATGATGCCGGCGATCTCGTCGGCCCGCTCGGCGAGGAGGCGGTCGAGCGCCGCCGTGGTCTCGTCGTCGCGCGGCAGGTCGGCGACGATCTGCTCGGGCAGCAAGCCGTGGAACAGCCGGTGCATGCCCTCGTCGGGATCGCACACGGCCATCGTCCCGGTGGTGTCGCCGTGATAGCCGCCCCGGAACGCGACGAACCGCTTTCGGCCGCGCACCCCGGTGTTGATCCAGTACTGCACGGCCATCTTCATCGCGACCTCGACGGCGACCGAGCCGGAGTCGGTGAAGAAGACGCGGTCGAGGTCGCCGGGCAGCAGCGCGGCGAGCCGGGTCGCGAGTCGCGCCGCCGGCTCGTGCAGCAGGCCGCCGAGCATCACGTGCGGCATGGTGGCGAGCTGGTGCGCCACCGCGGCGGCGACGTGGGGATGATTGTAGCCGTGACAGGCCGTCCACCACGACGCCACGCCGTCGACCAGCTCGCGCCCGTCGGTCAGCACGATGCGGCTGCCGCGCGTCGCCGCGACCGGCAGCGGTGCCGGCGCGGTCTTCATCTGCGCATAAGGCAGCCAGACATGGGCGAGACCGTCCGCATGCCAGTCCGGGGCACCCTGCTCGCACTCGGTCACCGCGGCGAGACCGGTCCAGCGCGGCGGGCGGAGCGTGGCGGCTCGTCGTGACATGGTCGTCCTCCGCCTCACAACAGACCGAACTGCAGGAGCAGGAAATAGGCGGGAATCGTGACCAGGCCCATCACGGTGGTGAGCCCCGTCATGACCGCGATGTAGCCGGCGTCGGCGTTGTAGGCGCGCGCCGCGATCGACACCTGCGTCATCACCGGCATGGCGGCCTCGATGACGTAGACCTTGCGCATCAGGTCCGGAACCTCGATCAGCGACGTGACCAGGAGCACCACGGCCGGCGCGATCAGGAATCGCGCTGCGACCAGGATCCACATGTCGCGGCTCATCCGGACGGCCTTGAGGTTCGACACGTAGATGGCGATGCCGAGGAACAGCATGGCGAGCGGCGTGGTCATGCCGCCGAGATAGCCGAGCGTGCTGGACAGGAAGGTCGGCAGCTTGATGCCGCCGAGGATCAGCACGACGGCGAGCACCGAGCCGACCAGGGGCGGCGTGACGATGTTGCGCAGCGTCGACAGGCCGAAGGCCGGACGCGGCACCACGACGACGGAACCGTCGCGCTGCGCGGCGAAGCGCGGCCCGTCGAGGCTCAGCCCGTAGACGCCGATCGTCCAGAACAGCAGGGTCTGCACGAGATAGTAGATCACGGCGTAGGGGAGCGCCGCCTCGCCGAACAGCGCGACGTTCACGGGAAACCCGATGAAGCCGCTGTTGGAGACGAAGAACATCGCCTGGAAGGCGCCGCGCCGCTGCGCCGGCACGCGCGCCAGGAACGACACCGCGACGCCGATCGCCCAGACGGTCAGCATCACCACGAGCGGCACGGCGGCGGCCGTGCCGGCCTGCACGAGGTCGTGCCGCGTGTAGGACTTCGTCATGCTGACGATCATGTAGCACGGGATCGCGATCGTCATGGCGAGCCGCGAGAACAGCCGTCCCGTCGCCTCGTCGAACCAGCCGCGATGCGTGAGCCAGGTGCCGAGCGCGATCATCAGCATGCAGCTGAACACGCCGCTCAGGGATTCGAAGATGTCCATGATCGATGGTCGGCCGGGGGTGGCCGGGTGCAGGCGGGTGGTTCAGCCCGCCAGCCCGGCGATCCGGACCGTCTCCTTCCAGATCGGCCGTTCGCGGGCGGCCCGCGCGGCCACCTGCTCGGGCGTCGACGAGAGCGCGCGCGCGCCGACGACGGCGAAGCGCCGCCGCACCGTCTCGTCGGCCGCGATGTCGCGCATCGCTTCGGCGAGCCGATCGACGACAGCGCGCGGCGTTCCGGCCGGAACGGCGAAGGCCGCCCAGGATGTCATGTCGAAGTCCGGCATGCCGGCCTCGGCCATGGTGGGAACGTCGGGCAGGGCCGGCCAGCGCTGCGTGCCGGTGAGGGCGAGCGGGCGGATCTGTCCGCTCTCGATATACGCCATGTAGGACGTGAGATTGTCGATGGCGAAGGCGACGTCGCCGGACAGCATGGCGGGAATCGTCTGGGCGGCGCCGCGGAACGGCACATGCGTGGCGTCGATCCCGGTGCGGGCCGCGAACAGGGTGGGGAACAGATGCGTCGAGGTGCCCACCCCGGAGCTACCGAAGGCGAGCTTTCCCTTCTGCTTCGCCCAGGCGACGAACTCGGCGACCGTCGTCGCCGGCACGCGGGCCGGGATGACCAGCGCATTGGGCAGCTCGTAGATCAAGGAGACCGGCGCGAAATCGCGGTCCGGATCGGCGGCCGTCGGGCCGTCGATGAACGGGTTGATGGCGAAGTGGCCGACCGTCGCGGCGGCGATCGTGTAGCCGTCCGGCCGGCTCGCCACCATGGCGGCGACCCCGATATTGCCGGCGGCACCCGGCCGGTTCTCGATCACGAAGGTCTGGCCGAACCGCGCCTCCAGCCGCTCCGCGACGATGCGGGTGAGGAGATCGACCGAGCCGCCGGCCGGATAGGGCACGATCACGTGGACCGGCCGGTCCGGCCACACGGTCGGACCGCTCGCCCGCACCGTCGCGGCGACGATGCCGGCGGCGGCGGCCGCCAACCCGCCCGCCATCACGGTGCGCCGCGTCAGCAGCGATCTCGGGTCCATCTCGTGCTCTCCCGCAGCCGATCCGCTCGCCTCAGCCGTGGCAGGCCCGCCCGGTCAGCATCGGCTCGTCGCCGCAGCCGCAGGCCTCGGCCTCCGCCTCGGCCCCCTCGGCATCCGCCGAAAGGCCGCCCATCGGGCTCATGCCGAGCTTGCTCAGCAGCGCGAGATCGTGGTCGGGGCCGGGGTTCGGCGTGGTCAGCAGCTTCGGGCCGTAGAAGATCGAGTTGGCGCCGGCCAGGAAGCACAGCGCCTGAATCTCCTCGCTCATCTTCTCACGGCCGGCCGAGAGACGCACGAACGACTTCGGCATGACGATGCGGGCGACCGCGATGGTGCGGACGAACTCGAAGGCGTCGAAGTCCTTCTCGTCCTCCAGCGGCGTGCCCTTCACCTTCACCAGCATGTTGATCGGCACCGACTGCGGGTGCTCCGGCATGGTGGCGAGCGAATGGATCATGCCGACCCGGTCCTCGCGCGCCTCGCCCATGCCGACGATGCCGCCGGAGCAGACGTTGATGCCGGCCTCGCGCACCGCCGCGAGCGTGTCGAGGCGATCCTGGAAGGTGCGGGTGGTGATGATGTTGCCGTAGAATTCCGGCGAGGTGTCGATGTTGTGGTTGTAGTAGTCGAGGCCCGACTCCTTGAGCCGGAGCGCCTGCTCGGGCGACAGCATGCCGAGCGTCATGCAGGTCTCCATGCCGAGCTCCTTGACGCCCTCGACCATGGCGCAGACGACGTCGAGGTCGCGGTCCTTCGGGCTGCGCCAGGCGGCGCCCATGCAGAACCGCGTCGAGCCGGCCGCCTTGGCGCGGCGCGCCTCGGTCAGCACCTTCTCGACCTCCATCAGTTTCTCGGCCGGGAGCTTGTCCTTGTGGCGGGCGCTCTGCGGGCAGTAGCCGCAGTCCTCGGGGCAGCCGCCGGTCTTGATCGACAGGAGCGACGAGACCTGGATCTCGTGCGGATCGAAGTTCTCACGGTGGACCCGCTGCGCCTCGAACATCAGGCTCGGGAACGGCAGGTCGAAGAGCGCGCGAATCTCGGCCCGCGTCCAGTCGTTGCGAACGATGCCGCCGGCGCCGGGCGCGACGCTCGAGGCGAGATCGGTGGGGATGATGACAGTACGATCGTCCATGGGGCGAGACCTGATTTTGTCGTGTCGACGGCCGGGATACGGGGGTCGATCCCCCGGCCGCCGACGGGTTTTTACGGACTTTCGATCCGCTACGCTATCCGAACGTGCCGGCGGGCGTCGGCACACCTCTCTCGGCGGATCATCCGAAGATCGTCCGCATGATGATATAGCAGACCGACGGGCAGACCAGACAGCCGAAACCCGTATAGAAGGTGGCCGTCAGGGCGCCGTAGGGCACCAGGCGGGCGTCGGTGGCGGCGAGGCCCGCGGCGGTGCCGCTGGTGGTGCCCATCAGCCCGCCGTAGACCATGGCGGCCGCCGGGTTCGTCAAGCCGAACGGCTTGGCGAGCAGGGGCGTCAGGATCATCACGGCGATCGACTTCACCACGCCGGCCGCGATCGACAGGGCGATGATGTCGGAGCTCGCCCCGATCGCCGTGCCGGTGACCGGGCCGACGATGAAGGTCACGGCGCCGGCCCCGATGGTGGTGAGGTCGACGGTACCACGGTAGCCGAACGCGTAGGCGATGACGACGCCGACCACGAAGGCCACGAAGGTGCCGATGACCAGCGACAGCACGCCGGCGAGGCCGGCCTTCTTCAGCTCCTCCAGCCGCACGCCGTAGGCGGTCGAGATGATGCAGAAGTCGCGCAGCATGGCGCCGCCCATCAAGGCGAAGCCGGCGAACAGCGGCACGTCGGCGATGCCGCGCTTGCCGTTGGTCAGCATGCCGCCCACGAAGGCGAGGATCAGGCCGATGACGATGGCGACGGCGGAGCCGTGCACCCGCCCGCGGGTGATCTTGTCGGAGAACGCGTAGCACAGCCAGGTGAGCGCGCCGACGAACACGAAGGCGAAGATGAGCCCGCGCGGCTTCGTCAGCTCCATCAGGAAGACGTTGATCTGGTCCATGGTCCGCTCCTCAGGCCTTCTTCGCCTGCGCGCCGGCCGGAACGTCTTCGTCGCCGAACGTCGAGGTCGCCGCGCCGGCCCATGCCGACAGGATGCGGATGAACGGGAAGAGAACCACAACCGAGACGACCCCGGCGAGAAGGGCGACCAAGCCGCCGTTCAGCGCCGCGACGACGTTCTGGGTCGCCGCCATGGCGATGACGACCGGAATGTACATCGCGTTCCAGAACAGGATGCCCTGCTCCGACGCCTTGGGCATCATGCCCTTCTGTTTCAGCCAGTTCGTCAGAAACACCAGGATCAGCATCGCGAAGCCGACACCGCCGATGTCACCGTCGATCCCGAGCAGCTTGCCGAGGACGACGCCGATGGCCGTGCCCACGAACATGCAGATGCCGAGAATCATTACCCCGTAGATGACCATTGTTACCCCCAGTGGCCGTTTCGAGGATCATGGTCCGGAGCATGGCTCCGGACCGATCGCTTGTTATTCGATCACCATGATCAGCGCGCCCGGCTTCAGCCGGTCGCCGACCGCGACGCTGATCGACTTGACGGTGCCGTCGACCGGCGACACCAGCGGCGTCTTCATCTTCATCGCCTCGAGCACGGCGACCTCGGTGCCCTTGGCGACGGTGTCGCCGACGGCGACCTTCACGGCCTCCACCTTCGACGGCATCTTGGCTTTCAGATCCATGTGTCAGACTCCTGGTTGAAGTTCGAGTGCGGGGTTCGGAGCGCGGGACGTCGCCGGACACGGTCCGGAGCCGAGCGCCCGCAGCGCTTCGTCACGGTCGAGGAGACGCAAATCGGCCAGGCCGCGGCCCAGCACGGTGCGCGTTCCCGAAAGCAGCTCGGCGAGCTTGACGCCGTAGCCGTTGGCGAGATCGACCTCGGCGTCGAGCCGCAGCGCGTGCCGCTCCGCGATCGCGGATGCGGCGGCCGCGAAGCCGGCGAGCGCCGTTTCGTCCGGCGCGCGGACGACGAGGTCGAGATCGGAGCCCGTCTCGAGATAGGCGAGGCGGGTGGCGAGCTGGAGCGCGGTCGAGCCGAACACGCCGAGCGCGATGCCGTGATAGCCGGCGGCATCGCACAGCGCGTCGAGCGCCGGGCCGACCGCCAGGGTGCGGGGCCGCGGACCGGCCAGCACCTCGTAGGGCGACCATGTGGCGGCGACGGCGGCGAGCGGCGCCGTGATGCGGGCGCGCACGCGCGATCCGTCGTGACGGAACGGGAAGGCTACGCCGAGCTGGACGTGGCCGGCCGGCACGTCGCCCTCGGCCCGGCAGGCGATCCCGGGGATGTCGTTGTCGGCGAAGGCGGCGGCCGCCCAGGTCGGCAGCGGGGCGCGGCGGAACGGCGGCAGCACGCCGGCGGCGACCGCCTCGGCGAGATCCTCGCGCGCCTCCGCCGCGAGGAAGACCAGGGTGTGGCGGGGATAGGTCATGGCCCCCTTCACCGCGTCTTGCGCCAGACCGGATCGGTCTTGGCGGTCGCCTGGAGATCGATCTGGGCCTGCACCAGATCGTCGAACAGTTTTGTCGCGACCGGCCCGACGATGCGGATCGGTGCGGCAGACTTGCCGTCGGCCGCGGGCAGGCTCGGCACCAGCTCGAGCGCGGTGGCGGCGGCGCCGGTGACGAGGCCGGGCGGCACCTTCACGACCCGGCCCTTGATGCGCAGGATGGTGCGGGCGGTGCGCTCCACCGTCTCGGCGGCGTGCGGCGTGGCGCGCACCAGCACCTCGTATTCGGGATGCGTGCGGCGCCGACGATAGGTGATGACGCGGCCCTTCGGATTGCAGACGTGGCCGCTCTCCGCGTAAGGGAAGCTGTCGGCGGTCGGCAGGCCGCCGACGATCAGCTCGCGAAAGCCCTCGCCGGCCGGCGAGGCGACGAGACCGATGTCGTCGCGCAGCGGCACGCCGTCGAGCGTCAGCCAACCGTACTCCTGGCAGCCGTAGAGATCGTGGACCTTGTAGCCGCGCCGCTCGGCGACCGGCAGCAGGTCGAGGTCGAGGGGCGTGCCCGCGACCATGATGACGAGGTGCTCGGGAAGCCGGTCCGCGAGGCCGAGCCTGGAGGCCTCTTCCAGGCTGGCGCGGACGAACGACGACTCCCCGAGCACCAGGGCCGGCTGTTGCCGGCAGAGCGCGACGATGAACGCCTCGCGGCTGGAACGCTCCAGGAAGAACCAGTCGATCCCGGCGCGCTGCAGCCCCTCCCGCGAGAACACGTTCACGAGCGGCGGATACGTGACCAGCATCCGCTGCCCCGCCGTCGCACCGACCGTGTCGAGGACGCGGCGCGCGACGGCGCAGCGCTCCTCGATCTCGCTGAACGTCACGCCGACGATGTTCTGGAACGCCGACGATCCGGTCGTGAAGGTCAGGTAGGCGAGGTTGAGAGGAGTGTGGACCTCCTCGATCACATGGGCCGCCGTCGGCCCCGCGATGCCCTTGTCGGCGAGCGTCCGGCGCGGCATCTCGCCGAGCGACGGCACCGTCGCGAAGGCGTTCGCCATCTCTTCCAGATCGTCGAGCGGGTCGGACATCGCGGGGTCCTCCGGGACCTTCGGTCAGGCGGTCTGCGGCCGGTACGTGTCGGCCACGGACGCGAACTCCGCCGCCATCTTGGCGGCGACCTGCGGACGGGTGACGCGGCCGCCGCGGGCGGCCCCGAGCGCGGCGCGGCCCTGCGGACCGGTCGCCTCGCCCTTCGCCTTGGCGTCGCGCAGCGCGGCGACCTGCGCGACGACGACGCCGCGGAGATCCGGGATTTCCGGCACCAGCTCCTCGACGCCGCCGAGCTTGAAGAAGAACTGCGGACCGGCCGCGAACACCGGGTTGCTCTTGGAGAGATCCTCGAGCACCTCGATGTCCTTCTTGATGATTCGCGACACGCTGGTGAGCGGCATCACGTGGATCATCGTGCCGAACTTGGCGTCGAGCGCGACGATGCGGTCGGCCTGCAGGCCGTGGCACAGGAAGGCGCCCGAGATGGCGCGGCCGATGACGGCGGCGACGATCGGATGGCCGGCGAGGCGGGCCTCGGCGAGCGCCAGCTGATAGGCGCCCGTCGACTTGTTCATGCCGAAGATTTCCTCGACCTTGCCGGGGCCGTTCCCGGGCGTGTCGACGACCAGCACCAGCGGGCGCTTCTTCGCGGCCGGCTTGTCGGCGTCGGCCGCGATGGAGGCGTAGACGGCGGACGCCATCTTGTACCCCTCCTCCATGCCGATGATGCCGGCATAGACGACCGGGAACTTCTCGTTGAAGGCATCGGCGTCGGAGGCGATGACCGTGACGGTCTCGCCGGCGAGCTTGGCCGTGCCGACCACGGCGCCGGGGCCGTAGCTCTCGTCGGTGAACTGCTTGGCGCCGACGACGTCCCGCTCGAAGGAGCCGGGATCGACGATCATCTCGAGGGCGACCAGGCCTTGCCCGATCAGGGTGTCCATGGTGATCTCCTGATTGCTGCTGCGCGGCGCGGGCTCAGACCGAGAGCCGCTGCGCCTGCTTGCGGAAGTCGTCGACGGGCGCGTCGCCGAGCCCGGCCGGATCGTTGTTGCCGGCGCGGCGCCACACGTCGTAGGCGTCCTTCGGCTGCATCTCGGCGGCGAGCGCGACCAGACGCATCTGCTTCTCGACCAGCGCGACCGAGCCGATGCGGCGGAACTGCTCGAAGTCGGCGACCGGCAGCTTGCCGAGCTCGGCGAGCTGGGCCCGGAAGGCGGCGATGCGGTCGTCGACCAGGAAGTTGCAGTCGCCCATGATGTACTTGTGGCGGCCACCGGTGGTGCGATAGACGAGCGCGCGGTTGGACGCGTCGAACTCGTCCTTGCCCATCTCCTCCTCGATCACCTCGGGGCCGGTGAGGCCGAGGCGGCCGAACTCGCTCATCACGATCACGTCGGTCGCGGCGGCGACGAAGCCCATGCCGCCGAAGCAGCCGATGCGCGAGCCGATCAGCGCGACCACCGGCACCTTGCCGCGGGCGCGCTGGAAGGCGTCCATCACCTCGGCGTGCGCCAGCAGGCCGGCATTCGACTCGTGCAGCCGCACGCCGCCGGTCTCGAACGAGATCACCACCATCGGCAGCAGCTCGGGCGCGATCGACGGAGTCTTCGCCTTCAGCTCGTCGGCAAAAGCGATCGCCAGATCGATCGTCGTCACCATCTTGGCGCCGCCGACCTCGCCGACCGCGCCGCCGATGAAGCGGCCTTCCTGCGAGATCACGAAGATCGGCCGCTGACCGATCTTGCCGACGCCGGTGACGACACCGTCGTCGAACTCGACGGCTTCGCCGAGCGCGACCAGATGCGGGCTCGACATCCGGTCGAACGGACCGGCGAGCTCGGTGAAGGTGCCCTCGTCCACGAGGCCGATGGCGCGGTCGCGCGCGCTCGACTCGAGGAAGCTCCGGGCCTGCAGTTTGCTCCAGTTCGGCATGTCAGTTCTCCTCCGGCGTCACGCCGCGGTCTCGGCGAGCGCCTGCTGCAGCCGCATGGAGACGACGGCGGGCGAGGCGTTGTTGTCGTTGATGTCGATGGCGACGTCGGCGAGCTTGGCGCGATTGACGAAGGTCTGGACGACCTTGCGCCACACCGCGTCGAAGCCGCCGACCGGCGTCGTCACTTTCACCTTGACGCCGCCTTCGAGATCGCACGGCTCGAGGATCACCTCGAGGTCGCCGGAGCCGACCACGCCGTAGTGCACGGGCGCCGCCAGCCGCACCGTGGCGGCCTCGGCCTTGCAATCGAATTCGAGAGTGTTGAGGGCCATCGTGATTCTCCGTGGCTCACCAGTTCCGGAAACGGGCCGGCGGGTTGTAGAGGCCGCCCGACCAGTCGACGAGCTCGCGCATGTTGCGGGCCGCGAGCCGGTCGCGGGTGGCGGTGTCGGGATCGATGCCGAGATCCTCGGCCGTCTTGACGATGCCCTGGTCGCGCAGCCGGCGCGTCTCTTCGGGCTTCGCCTCGAGGCCGATCTCGGTGTAGCCGGCGACCGCGCGAATCGCCGCCATGCGGGTGTCGAGATTGCCGCAGCGGTTGAGGTAGGCGATGCCTTCCTCCGTGACGATGTGGGTCACGTCGTCGCCGTAGATCATCACGGGCGGCAGATCGAGCTTGGCGTTCTCGGCGAGCTTCCAGGCGTCGAGCTTGTCGACGAAGGCCGGGGCGCGCGCCTCGCCGAACGTCTCCATGCCCTGCACGACGAGCCGCTTGCCGCGCGGCATGTCGCCGATCAGCTCGCGCATGTTGGGCACCTCGCGGCCGCACTTGATCCACGAGTCGGTCGAGTGCCGGCGGCCCTTGGCGTCGCAGCCCATGTTCGGCGCACCGCCGAAGCCGGCGACGCGGTTGGCGGT
The DNA here is from genome assembly GCF_046000175.1 of Rhodoplanes sp. SY1. Classification (NCBI taxonomy): domain Bacteria; kingdom Pseudomonadati; phylum Pseudomonadota; class Alphaproteobacteria; order Hyphomicrobiales; family Nitrobacteraceae; genus Rhodoplanes; species Rhodoplanes sp. SY1. The sequence goes on along the minus strand of NZ_JBEOMB010000023.1, from coordinate 15,745 downwards.
CGCGGTCGAGGAGTTGCCGAAGCGGTCGATCTGCAGGGTCGAGCCGATGAACATGTCGAGCGCGTAGTGGCCGGCGGTCTGGGCCAGCGCGCGGTTGGAGCGCAGCGAGCCGTCCGGGCCGGTGAAGAACACGTCCGAGCGGGCGCGGACGTACTCCTCCATGCCGAGCTCGCCGCCGAAGCAGTAGATCGTGTCGATCCACCCCGATTCGATCGCCGGGATCATGGTCGGGTGCGGGTTGAGCACCAGCTCGGTGCACGCCTTGCCCTTCAGCCCCAGCTCCTCGCCGTAGGTCGGCAGCAGGAGCTCGATCGCCGAGGTGAGGAATCCGATGCCGTGATTGATGCGCTTCACGCCGTACTGGCCGTAGATGCCCTTAAGGCACATCATCGCGAGCAGGACGTGACGCTCGGTGAGGAGCCCCGGATCGCGGGTGAACAGCGGCTCGATGAAGAACGGCTTCGGCGACTGCACGACCGCGTCGATCCAGTCGGCCGGGATGTCGACGCGCGGCAGCTTGTCGACGATCTTGTTCACCTGGGCGATGACGATGCCCTTGCGGAACTTGGTCGCCTCGACGATGACGGGCGTGTCCTCGGTGTTGAAGCCCGTGTAGAGGTTGCCCTCGCGGTCGGCCTCGTAGGCGCAGATCAGCGAGACGCGCGGCGTCAGATCGAGGCAGTAGCGGCCGAACAGCTCGAGATAGGTGTGGATGGCGCCGAGCTCGAGCTTGCCCTCGCGGATGAACTTGGCGACGCGGCCGGACTGCGGGCCGCCGAAGGCGAAATCGAGCTTCTTGGCGATGCCCTTCTCGAACACGTCGAGATGGGCGGCGAGCGGCACCGACGACTGCACCATGTGCAGATCGTGAATCTTTGCCGGATCGACCTTGCACAGCGCCTCGGCCAGGAAGTCGGCCTGCTTCTGGTTGTTGCCCTCGACATTGACCTTGTCGCCGGGCCGGATCACGGCCTCGAGCAGCGGGACGATGTCCTCGGGCTTCACCTGCTTGCCGGCCCCGATGAAACGGGCGGCGGCTTCCATCCGCTGCGCCGTGTCACGCGCCAGCGTGTTCCATTGACGTTCGACTTTCATGTAGAACCCCCTTGAGGACGTGGTCATCGGCCCGCCGCGGCCGCCGCGATCGGCGGCCGGGCGTGGCGGATGTCTCCGGAATGGACGAGGTGGTCGTGCCCGGCGTCGTCGCGCAGCACGAGGGCGCCGTCGTTTGCGAGCGCGACGGCCGTGCCGGCGAGCGGCACGGCCGAATCGGAGACGACGACCCGGCGGCCCAGCGTGCTGGTGCCGCGCCGCCAGGCATCGGCGATCGGCGCGAAGCCGCGATCCTCGAGGATCGCGACCCAGGTCGAGAACGAGTCGAGGCAGGCGTCGAGGACGGCGGCGCAGTCGAACGCCCGGCCGGTCGCCGCCGCGAGCGAGGTCGCGATTCCGCGCAGCTCCGGCGGGAACGTCTCGGCTGCGATCGCGACGTTGAGACCGAAGCCGACGACGACGAAGTCGACGTCGCCGTCCGTCGTGGTCGCCGCCTCGGCGAGAATGCCGCAGATCTTGCGGTCGTCGATCAGGATGTCGTTCGGCCACTTGATCGCGGCGGGCACGCCGAGCCGCGTCACCGCGTCGTGCAGCGCGACGGCCGCCAGCAGGGTCGCCTTGGTCAGATCACGTCCGGGCGCCCGCCGCAGCAGGAGCGAGACGCAGAGGCTCTCGTCGCGACTCGAGAACCAGCTGCGCTCGCCCTTGCCGCGTCCGGCGACCTGCTCGTCGGCGACCAGCACGGTTCCGTCCACCGCGCCGCCACGCCCCAGCTCGATCAGCATCGCATTCGTCGAGTCGGCGACCGGGATGCGCAGGACGGTACGACCGATCCTGCGGTCCGGGCGATCGGCCGAGCCGAACGGCGCGACGAGCCTATCGTGAACCGGGGCGTGCACGGCGCGGATCCTCTTGTGCCTGTCGGCTCAGTGACCGGCGACCAGGCCGATCGTCGAGGCGAACACGCCGACCGCGATCGCCGAGACGATCAGGCCGCAGATGTTGGCGCCCATCGCGACCGGCAGGATCATGGCGTAGGGATTGGCCTCGCCGACGATCTTCTGGGCGATCTTCGCCGTGGTGGGCACGCAGGACACGCCGGCGATGCCGACGACCGGATTGAAGTTGCCGCGCGAGAGCGCCCAGATCAGCCAGCCGCCGAGCAGACCACCGATGCCGGAGAACAGGAGCGCCGTCATGCCGAGAACGAGCAGCAGCAGGACGCGGACGTCGAGCAGGGTCGAGGCCTCGCACAGCACGCCGAGCACCAGGCCGAGCAGCAGGGTCGACATGTAGGTGATCGTCTTCTCCAGGAGCTCCTGGTACGGCTCGATCTCGGCCTCCTTGATGGCGACGCCGAGGAAGAAGGAGAGCGTCAGCGGCGCGGCGACCGGGAGGAGCAGGCAGAGCAGCGCGGCGGCGACGATCGTGAAGATGAACTTCGACTTCTGCGAGACCTCGGGGAACTCCATCTCCACCTCGGCGCCGCGATACTTCGCCGGCACCAGCAGCTTGATCAGGTAGGGATAGCCCGCATAGGTGAGGGACAGGTACAGATAGGCGATGATCGAGATCGGGACGAAGAGGTCCTTCGCCATCACCAGCGAAGCGAACAGCACCATCGGGCCATCGGCGCCGCCGATCGAGCCCACCGCCGCCGCCTGGCCGGGCGTCAGCCCGCAGTAGTAGCCGATCACGAGGGTCACGAAGGTGCCGAGCTCGGCGAAGATCGCGATCGTGATCGAGGCCCACGGACGGGCGAGAATGAAGGTGATGTCCGACATGGCGCCGATGCCGAAGAACAGCATGCAGGCGACCAGCGAGTTCGAGAAGGCGAAGTTGTAGACGGGCTGCAGGAAGTAGATCTGCATCGCGTCGACCAGCGCGGCCGGCTCGGCGACCAGCGGGGCCAGCATGAGGGTGCCGATCTTCTGGCCCTCGAGGAACATCACGCCGGCGTTGACGCACATCATCGCGAGGCCCATCGGCACCATGATGAGCGGCTCGAGCGTGCGCTTGAAGCCCAGATAGGCGAGCCCGAACCCGACGACGATCAGGACGACGCGCATCACGGCGACGACCGGTTCCTGCGCGAACATCGTCGCGATGCCGGGAAAGATGGAGAGAAGCTGTTGCAGCATGGATTTAGGTCCTCGTATCTCGGTCGGGCGGCCGCGCGTCGCGGGCCGCCGAATCTCACTCGGCGCCGCTGCCGCTCATCAGCTTGTTCAGCAGGACGATCACGCCCATCACCGCATAGGCGATCACGGCCGTGATCGCGTAGGCGGCGATCGTGTAGACGATGACGTTCATCGACGGTCTCCGTTGGATTGAGTCTGGTGGTCGCCGCCGAGGCAGAACCTCCGCGTCGCGGTTTCGGGAAAGGTGCCGTGCTCGATCAGATGCGCGCCGACCGTCACGGAGAGCAGATCCGCCGCGCCGCCGGGGCTGACGCGCCGGGCGATGCAGGCCGCGTCGAGCCGCTCGATCGCGGCGACCCCCTCGGGCGTCAGCGCGCCGCCGAGATCCATCACGCGGCGCGCCTCGGCGCGCACGAAGTCGAGCGCCTCCGGGCCGCCGCGCCACATCACGGTGGTGTCGTCGGCGACGGCGATCAGCGCGATCAGCGCATGGACGAGCGCGCGGTCGAGGCCGTGGCCGGCGGCGAGCGCGGTGCGCAGCGCCGGCAGGCCGCAGTCGAGAACGGTGGGGAAGCCGGCCTCGACCTCGCCCCGGATGCCGAGCGTGCCGTGACGCCGGAACAGAATCTCGCCGGCGGTGTGCGGCGTGCCGGTGCGGCCGTGCAGTTCGCGCGCACACAGGCCTTCGGTGATGGCACCGACGGTGCGCAGCACGTCCTCGGCGCGCAACGTGTCGGCGCTCCGGCTGACGCAGCCGGCGGCGGCGGCGAGCAGGCCGGCGCAGAACAGCGCGCCGCGCTGGGTGTTGACGCCGTTGGTCGCGCCGAGCAGCGCGGCGTCGTGATCACGTCCGACGGCGCGGACCGCCGGCAGCAGATCGACGAGCGCGCCGCGGTGCGAACGGCCGAGCGCCGCGCACTGGAACAGGCAGGGGGCGATCGCGGCCGAGGAGAGCATGAAGGTGCGCACGTCCATGTCGGCGTGCGCACCCATGGAGCGCGGCGTCACCAGGCCGGGTTTCGGGTGGGAGCAGACCTCGAGGAGCAGCCCGGCGAGCGCCGCCGAACCGATCCGCCATGCGGCGGCGTCGAGCAGCGCGGGACAGACGGGCGTATCCGGAAGGACGGGAGAGCAACCCACGACGACACTCCTGCGCTCGCGGATCCGGACGACATCGTCGTCGGATGCACGGAGAGCGCAGCGCGCGTGCCACAAGGCACGTCACGGCTGGAGAAACACCGTCGCTAGGTTCGCGTGATCGCTCGGCGGGGATCGGATCGCCTCGGACGTCGCGTCGCCTGACCAGGGTCGTGAGACTCGGGGTCGTCGGACGGGCGCTCGAAGGATCCGCAGGAACTGTCGTGGCCGATCTCTGAGTTTCGCGTGCTCCGTGACCGCGGCCGTCCGTCACGGGACGGCGGCAATTTGTTCCTGCCGCCCCGAGCTGTCAATCGGCGACCGGGCAAGCAGAATCACGGATGGAGCGGGTTCGTCGGCGCTGATTCTAAAACGGGTTTCGACGAGCCCGGCGAAAAACGCACGGCCGAGATGATCAGGAGGAATGCGGCTTCATCGGCGCGGGAGAGAGCGGTATCTATTCGCGCGACGCCGGACGGGACGGCGTTCCCCCCTCCCCCGCATCCCGAGGTGATCCCCATGGACATCGCCACCGACCGCATCGGCAAGCTGGCCCTGATCACGGCCATGTCGAGCGACGACGAGGAAATCAGGATCAAGGACTCGCTGAAGAGCGACCCGCATGTGCGGCTCACCGTCACCTATGTGAGCGGCCGCAAGGGCGACATCGAGCGGGTGTTCGTGCGCTCGCTGATCGGCGCCGCCCTCAAGGCCGACACGGTGCCGGAGCGGGCCGGGCCGATCCACGCGATCATTCATGCGGGACTCGAGGCGTGGCACGGGCTCACGCACGCCGTGGTCGACAGCTCGAGCCTGAAGATCAAGGTCGCCATCGTGTCCGACGGCAAGTGGCTGGTGATCGCCGCCTACGGCGACTCGGCCATGCATCAGCTCACCAATCACGAGCGGATCGGCTTCGGGGCGATGCATCTCTGACCCGGCGCGGCGCCGCCTTCTTGGCCCCCAACCCCTTGTTAACGCTTCATTAACGACGTCCCGGGTTGCGCCCCGGTGTGGCAGAATTGACACCAATTTTTCTCGGGTTCGAGTCAGATTGCATCCACCAAAGACGAGGGGATGGACCAATGAAGAAGATCCTGATGGCGACGGTCGCGACCGTCATGTCGATTGGCGTCGCCGGCGCCGCGGACCTCTCGGCCCGCATGCCCATGAAGGCCCCGCCGCCCGTGATGGCGCCGGTGTTCTCGTGGACCGGCTGCTACATCGGCGGCTATGTCGGTGGCGCGTGGTCGGGTGGCGACTCGACCGCCTATCCGTACACGTTCGGCGCGGCCAACCAGTACGGCTATGCCTACAACACCGATTCGAGCTTCATCGGCGGCGGCACGCTGGGCTGCAACTGGCAGCCGATCGGCTCGCCGTTCGTGCTCGGCCTCGAGGGCGAGCTCGGCTATCTGAGCGTCGAAGGCTCTGCCTACGATCCGCTCCGTACTCCGGCCGGCAGCTACTGGGCGTCGAGCAAGGTCGGTGACTGGTACGGCATGATCACCGGCCGGCTCGGCTACTCCTTCGGCCAGGCGCTCCTCTACGCCAAGGGCGGCGTCGCCTTCGTCGGCGTCGAGAGCACCTACACGGTCCCGGGCGCCTCGGTGTCGATCAGCGACACGATCGCCACCTGGACGGTCGGCGGCGGCCTTGAGTGGGCGTTCGATATGAACTGGAGCGTCAAGGCCGAGTACATGTATATCGGCCTCGACGAGACGCAGGGCGCCTGCGCCTCGACCACGGTGGGGGGCGGCTTCGGCTGCTTCACGCAGGACGTCGGCGGCATCCACACCGCCAAGGTCGGCCTGAACTACCGCTTCGGCGGTGGCGCTCCGGTCATGGCGCGCTACTGAGCCGCGTCGACCCCTCCGGGCCGAAGTCCCAGCAGAGGCTGGTCGGGTGAAACGGCAAGGGCTCCGAGGTCTCCTCGGGGCCCTTTGCCGTTTCGTGTCACCGCGCCGCGCCCGGCCCGTCGCTTGCTTCTCCGCTCGCGGCAGCGCCCGGATGGAGGATTTGCGACAATGGCGACGGTGATCTTCTGGGAGAAGCCCGGCTGCGCCGGCAATGCGCGCCAGAAGGCGCTGCTGCGCGCCTCCGGCCACGAGGTCGACGTTCGTGATCTGCTGAGCGAAGCCTGGACGGCGGAGCGGCTGCGCCCCTTTTTCGGCGAGCGGCCCGTGACGGCGTGGTTCAACACGTCCTCGCCGCGGGTGAAATCCGGCGCCGTGGTGCCGGCCCTGCAGACGGCCGAGACGGCGATCGCCCTGATGCTCGCCGATCCGCTGCTGATCCGCCGGCCGCTGATGCAGGTGGGCGAACGCCGCGAGGCGGGCTTCGATCAGGCGCTGGTCGACGCCTGGATCGGCCTCGCACCGACCCGCCAGACCATCACGGACCAGTGCCCCAAGGACGACCCGCAGCACGCGGTCGCCTGCAAGGCCGCAGACGCGGCCGGCGCATCCTGATCAGCCGCCGGCCAGCGTTCGCACCACGGTCCCGAGACCGGCGAGCAGGTCGGCCGGGCCGGTCTCCACCACCAGGCGGAAGCCGAGATGGGCGGGCGGCACGCCGGCCGCACAGCCGCCGGTGCGGGGGTCGCGGATGAAGTCGGTCATGTAGGTGCGGTGCTGGCCCTGGACGACCCGGACGCCGCAGTTGACCGTGGTCGGCCGCGTCTCGCCGGAGGCCTCGAGCGCGGCCCGCACGAAGCAGCTCGCGGTCCACTCCCACACGTTGCCGGCGATGTCGGCGAGTCCCTTGGCGTTGGTCCCGAAGTGCCCGACCGGCTGCGGCGCCGTCGGGCCGGTCTCGCGCGCCGCCTCGGTCTCGTAGCGGGCGAGCCACGCCTTGGCCGGATCGGCGGTGTCGACCACCGGCAACACCTCGTCGCGCGCCCGCTCGGCGGCGGCGAACACCCACTCCGCGTCGGTCGGCAGCCGGTGGACGACGCCGGTCGCGCGGCTGATCCACGCCGCATAGGCGAGCGCGTCCCGGAAGCTGACGCCGACCATCGGCCGGTCGGCCGCCGTGCCGGCCTGCGGGACGCGCGGGCAGCCGCCGGCGTCGACGCAGGCGCCGTACTCGGCCGCCGTGACCTGCCGCGCCATGACAGCGAGCGGCCGCTCCTGTCGCCGCGCCTGCAGCGGCGCGACGACAGGGCGACCCGCGACCGTGATGTCGCCGGCGGTGCGGTAGGAGAAGGGGCCGGGCGCCAGCACGACGATCTCGTGCGGCAGCACCGGCGGCGCCGCGGGGGCAAGGACCGCGACGGCACCGGCCACCAGCGGCCCGGCGAGGGCGGCCGCGACCGCGGTGAGCTTCAGTCCCGACACGAGCAGCATGGCCGTTCCTCCGACCGCGGTCCTGCGGACCGACGCGGCGACTGCGCCGGTCCGCGGGGAGGCGCGGACGGCGCCATGTCACCGCCTCGCCATGTCACCGCCTCACTTCGTCACCGTCCGGGCGGCGGAGCCCACCTTGCCGGGCGTGATCGGCCCGGGCGGCGACACCTGCGTCATCAGATCGTCGTTCCAGGTGCCCTCGACCTTGAAATGCGCCGTGGCGCCGAGCTCCACCGCCTCGATCAGGTTGTGGTTCACGTAGGCGTAGACGCCGGGCTGCAGGAACGTGTAGAGGGCCGCGCCCGCCGAGCCGCCGCGGATGAACCAGGTCTCGAGATCCGTCTGCGGCGGGTTGCTGAACTTGCCGGTCTCCCACACGTGGTCGCCGTGGCCGCCGATCAGGTGCGGACGGGTGTCGCGGTTGGCCTGCGAGTGGACGATCATCACGGTCTCGCCGACCTTGGCCGTCATGGCGTTCTTGCCCGTGAGCGCGCCGACCCGGCCGTTGAACACGACGTGCGAGGGGATCAGCTTGCGCATCACCTCGGTCGTGTCGCTGTAGGACTCGGCGAGCGACTCGTAGCTCTTGAACTTTCCGGTCTCGTCGCGCGGGACGTAGAGGTCGTTCTCGCCGACATAGTAGATGCGGTCGTAGCGAAGCGGCTTGCCGGCGCGGTCCTTCAGGCCGTCGCGCGGCAGCACCATCACGGTGCCGCTCATGCCGGAGACGACGTGCCAGGGGATCATGCCCTCGGGGGCGCAGTGATAGACGAACACGCCGGTGCGGGTCGCCTTCCAGCGCAGCACCACCTGCTCGCCGGGGTTGACGTGGGTGAGCGCGCCGCCGCCGAGCGCACCGGTCGCCGAATGGAAGTCGATGTTGTGCGGCATCGTGTTGGTGTCGGGATTGACCAGCGTCAGCTCGACCTGATCACCTTCGTGCACCACCATCATCGGGCCCGGCATGGTCCCGTTGAACGTCATGGCGCGGAACTTGGTCCCCGCCTCGTCGATCACCACCTCCTTCTCCTCGATGACCATCCTGAACTGGACGATCGCGGGCTTCTCGGTCGTGGCCTGCTCGTGCGGATGGACGAAGGGCGGGGCGACGAGATCGACGGTCTTGCGCGGGAGATCGGGGCTCGCGGCGAGCGCCGGAGCGGCAGCCAGCAGGGCGGCCACGGCGGCGCCCATCAGTACGGACCTGCGGGTCATCGGACCCTCCTTTGTGCGTCGTTCCTTCGAAATCGATGAACGGACGCTAGGAGCGCGACGGCCCGGCTTCGTTGTGAAACGGCAATCAGCGGGGCGTCGCCGCGCGCGACGGCGGCGCTGCTTGCCGAACCGCAAACAGGGAGGGCGGAGCAGCATCAGCGGGCGGAGTCGACCCTCGTGCCCCGGACAAGGCGCGCCGGGCCGAAGGCCCGATGCGCCGCAGAGCCGGGGCCCCAGGGGCCACAGGGAGAGACCTCTCCTGAACAGCCCTGGGTCCCGGGTCACGACGCTATGCGTCGCGCCCGGGACAAGAGCCTCCTCAGTCGGCCCGTCCGTCGATGTAGCGGACGAACAGCGGGCGGCCGGCGAGGCCGCGGCCGAATTTTTCGGAGACGCGCAGCCGGTCGCAATCTTCGAGGCTCTTGGTGATGGCACGACGGTAGACGTCGCGCGTCTCCTTCGAGGCCCCCTTGGTGGCGTAGGTGACGGAGGGTGGCCCCATCAGGCTGCCGTCGCGGGAGAGGCCGAACCGCACCGTCATCTCCATGCCGGGCTTGCGCTCGCTCTCGGCCGGCGGCGTCCAGCAGGCGCGCAGCGCCGCGAACAGCTTTTGAACCGTGTCGACCGGGCCGTCGGCCTTCGCCGTGTCGGCCGGTGCGGGCTCGGTCTTCGCGGTGTGGATGGTGAGCCGCAGGCTGCTCGGCAGGCAGCCGCCGGTGCCACAGTCCGGCGCGGCGCCGCCGAGCGCCGCGCCGACTCCGGCGGTCCCCGCGCCGGCCCCGGCCGCCCCGCCGCGCCGGTCGCGGGCCGGCGGCGCGACCAGGACCGGGACATCGCCCGGCCCGCGCCGATACATCGGCACGTCGCGGGCAGCCGGTCCCGGCGCGATGCGGCCGCCGCCGATGCCGACGCCGCCCGGCGTCCAGCCCTGCACGGGCGCCCCTGGCGCGATCGGGATGCCGCCCGGCCCTGGCGTCGTGGTGAGCTGGGCCCGCGCGGCCGTGCCGGGAAGGCCGAGCAGGACGAGACCGGCGACGATGCCGATCATGGCGGATCGCCGGCCGGTCGCGGCGGCGCCGATCGTCTCCCGAGCGGTTCTGCGTCGCGTCATCGCCCGCCGCGTGATCGTGCGTTGAATCATCGTCTCTCGACTCATCCTGCCCCGGGCGGTCCTGCCGGTCGCCGGTCGCTCCGCGCGACCCTTCGGTTGACGAAGGTCAATCGCCGGCCGCCGGCCCGGTTCAGGCTGTGGCGGCCGGGCTCCTGTCCCGGTCTCGCGGGAACCGATCATGGCACACGACACCACGGTCCGGCGCATCGCCCTCGCCCTCACGACGAGCCTTTGGCTCGCCGCCGCCGGACCGGCCGCCGCGGCCGACTTCTGGCGCTGCACGGAGGGCCGTTGGACGGCAGTCGGGCAGCCGCGGCACCCGATGCCGGAGCGTCCCTGCGGCTCCCGCCTCGCGGTGCCGCGCGAGCAGGCCGGTTGCGAGGCCGCCGGCGGCCGCTGGGGGCCGGCCGGTCTCTTCCCGGCGCCGATCTGCCGGGTGCCGACCCGTGACGGCGGCCGCGTCTGCGCCGACAGCGGGGAATGCGAGGGGGAATGCCTGGCGGCGCCGACGCCGGCCGAGCGCGACCGGCTTCGCTCCGGCCGACCGATCGCCGCGACCGGCACCTGCACGCCGCACGTCCCGGTGTTCGGCTGCCAGGCCCGGGTGGTCGAGGGGGTCGTGCACGGCATCCTCTGCCGGGACTGAGCCGCCGCGCGCGCCTCGCGGCGCAGCGCCGGGCTCACGCCCATTCGGCGCGTGCCTCGGCGACGAGATCGACGCTGCCGCGCACCCCGATGTCGTCGAGATGCGCGTCCAGGAACGCGGCGGCGCAACGCCGGCCCTCGTCGCGCAGGAACTCGAAGAACTCGAAGTCGGTGGACATCCGGCTCGCCGCCGTGAGCTCGTGGCCGATCACGTCGAGGGCGATGCGGTGCAGATTGATCCGGCGGTAGGCGCCCGGCCCGGTGCCGTGCGGCAGGCGTCCCTCGTCGATCAGCCGCGCGACGAACTCGATGGCGCGCACCTCCGCCAGGAGAGACGAGTTGAAGTTGATCTCGTTGACGCGATCGAGGATCTCGCGCGACGTCAGCGGCGTCGTCCGCCGCACGAGCGGATTGAGCTGGACGATCAGCACGTCCTCGGTGGCGGTGGTGTGGAAGAACGGGAAGATCGCCGGATTGCCCAGATATCCGCCGTCCCAGTGCGGCACGCCGTCGATCTCGACGGCGCGGAACAGCATCGGCAGGCAGGCGGAGGCGAGGATCACGTCGGCCGTGATCTTGTCGCGCGAGAAGACCTTGAGCCGGCCGGTATGGACGTCGGTCGCCGAGACGAAGAGCTGCAGCGGCGCACAGGCCCGCACGGCCTCGAAATCGACGAAGCGCTCGATCAGCTCGCGCAGCGGGTTGATGTCGAGCGGCCGCAGGTCGTAGGGCGGAAGGAAGCGGCCCAGCACGTCGAACCACATCCCGATCGGCGACGTCTCCAGCGGGACGAAGGACAGGAGCCGGTCGAGCACGGTCCGCTGCAGGGCCGGCAGGCCGCCGGCCGTGCTGACCGCCCGCCACAGATCGGCGAGCCGACGCCGCGCCTCGTCGGGCCCGCCGCGGGCGAGGCCATCGGCCAACATCACGGCGTTGACGGCGCCGGCCGAGGTGCCGGAGATGCCCTCGATCTGCACGCGGCCGTCGGCGAGCAGGTGGTCGATGACGCCCCAGGTGAAGGCGCCGTGCGCGCCGCCGCCCTGCAGGGCGAGGTTGACGCGCTTGGCCGCGCCGGACGACGCGCCGGCGGGCGGGAAGGCGGGTGATTCGGCCGTCATGCCGGGACTCTACTCCGCCAGCGCCTCCTTGCGCTTCCTGAAAACGGTCGGCGACAGCAGCACCAGGATCAGCAGCGCGGCGACGCCGAGCAGCGTCGCACTGATCGGCCGCTGCAGGAACACGCCGAAGTCGCCGTCGGACAGCATCATGGCGCGGCGGAAGTTCTCCTCGAGCTGCGGCCCGAGCACGAGGCCGAGCAGCAGCGGTGCCGGCTCCGCCCCGACCTTGATGAAGAAGTAGCCGATCAGGCCGCAGGCCAGCATCAGCCAGATGTTGAACACGCTGTTGGCGATGCCGTAGGTGCCGATGCAGCACAGGAGCGCGATCGCCGGGAACAACAGCCGATAGGGGATCTTCAGCATCGACACCCAGATCCCGACCATCGGCAGGTTGATGATCAGCAGCATCAGGTTGCCGACCCACATCGAGGCGATGACGCCCCAGACGAGCTGCGGCTGCTCGGTCATGATCTGCGGACCCGGCTGGATGCCGTGCATCATCAGGGCGCCGATCATCAGGGCCATCAGGGCGTTCGCTGGAATGCCGAGGGTCAGCAGCGGGATGAAGCTCGTCTGCGCGCCGGCATTGTTGGCGGCCTCGGGCGCGGCGACGCCCTCGATCGCGCCGTGGCCGAACATCGCCTTGTTCTTCGAGATCTTCTTCTCCAGCGCATAGGCCGTGAACGGCGGCAGCGCGGCGCCGCCGCCGGGCAGCACGCCGAGGATCGAGCCGATCAGCGTGCCGCGCGTCATCGCCGGGAACGCCGCCTTCAGGTCGGCGAGGCTCGGGATCAGGTCGCGCACCTTCTGGCTGACCACCTGGCGGACCGGCGGGCGCTCCAGATTGGCCATGATCTCGCCGAGGCCGAACAGGCCCATCGCGACCGGCACGAAGTCGATGCCGTCGCCGAGCTCGGCGACCCCGAAGGTCATGCGGGCCGCGCCGGACGAGACGTCGATGCCGATCAACCCGAGCAGCAGGCCGAGCAGCACCATGGCCAGCGCCTTCATGACCGAGCCATGGGCGAGGATCACGGCGGCGAGCAGGCCGAGCACGAGCAGCGAGAAATACTCGACCGCCGTGAACTTCAGCGCCAGCACCGACAGCGGCAGGCTGAGCAGACAGATCACCACGGTGGCGATAGTGCCGGCGTAGAACGACGAGATGGCGGAGATCGCCAGCGCCGGCCCGGCGCGGCCGTTCTGCGCCATCTTGTGGCCGTCCAGGCAGGTGACGACCGACGAGGTTTCGCCCGGCACGTTGACCAGGATGGCCGTGGTCGAGCCGCCGTACTGGGCGCCGTAGAAGATGCCGGCCAGCATGATGAAAGCCGAGGTCGGCGCCAGCCCGAACGTGAACGGCAGCAAGAGCGCCACGGTCGGGATCGGGCCGATTCCGGGCAGCACCCCGATGGCGGTGCCGATGATCACGCCGATCAGGCAGTAGAGGAGATTGATCGGCTCGACCGCGGTGGCGAGGCCGAGCGCGAGATTGCCGAACAGGTCCATGGCGGTCGTCTCCTCACCAGGGCCAGATCGGCACCGGAAGCTTCAGGGCTTGGACGAACAGCAGCACGGCACCGACCGCCATGGCCCCGCCGAACAGCACCGTCTCCAGCGGCCGCGTCTCGCGGCTGGCGAAGCCGGCGATCACGATGGTGACGATCGCCGCGATCATCAGCCCCGCCGTGGTGACCAGCAGCGCGAAGGCGGCGACCGCCGCGAGGATGAACACGACCGCGCGAGGCTGCGGCGGGGCGATGCCCTTGAACGGCGCGAGAAGCCCGCGCACGACGAAGAACAGGCCGAAGCCGAGCACCGCGACGGCGATCGCCCGCGGCATGTAGCCCGGCCCCATGTTGGCCGCCGTGCCGACCCGCAGGCTCCAGGTCGCGACCGCCGTGAACACGGCGACCGCGACCAGGAACAGGCCGAACAGCAGATCCTGCAGATCGATCCGACGGCCAGCCATGGTGCTTCGCGCTCCCTCACTCGCCCTTGATGCCGTTCTCGCGGACGACCGCGCCGAGCAGCTTCACGTTGTCGGCGAACCAGGTACGGAACGCCGCCGGCCCATCGGCCTTCACGGTGCCGCCGAGATCGGCGATCTTCTGGGCGATGTCCGGGCTCGCGAGGATCGTCTTCAGCGCGGTGTCGAGCTTGGCGACGAGCTCGGGCGGCGAGCCGGCCGTCACCATCAGGCCCTGCCAAGTGCCGGCATCGCCGGCCGGCAGCTTGGCCTCGTCGAAGGTCGGGAGATCCGGCGCCGACTTGAGCCGCTCGGGACCCGAGACCGCGAGGCCGACGAGCTGGTTGTTCTTGACGAAGGGCAGCGTCGCCGTGACGCCGTTGAAGATCACCTGGCTCTCGCCCGCCACCACGGCGCGGGTCGCGGCGGCGCCGCCGCGATACGGCACGTTCTTCCACTCGATGCCGAGCGCCTTGGCGATGCGGATCGGGGTGACGTGATTCATGCCGCCGATGCCGGAGTTGGCGACCGCGAGCTTGCCCGGATTGGCTTTCGCGTAGCTGATCAGCTCGGCGACCGACTTGGCCGGCGTCGCCGGGCTGACGGCCAGCACATAGGGCGCGAACATGATCATGCCGACCGGCGCCAGATCCTTCTGCGGATCGAAGGTGAGGTCGGGGAACAGGCTCGGCGCCAGCGCCAGCGTGCCGACATCGAGCAGCAGCAGCGAGTGGCCGTCCTTCGGCGCCTTGGCGACCGCGTCGGCGCCGATGTTGCCCGAGCCGCCCGGCTTGTTCTCGACGACGACGGCCTGGCCGATCGCCTCCTGCAGCTTGGGCGCGATCAGGCGCGCCAGGATGTCGGAGGTGCCGCCGGGCGCGTAGGGCACCACGATGCGCACCGCGCGACTGAAATTCTGCTGCGCCTCGGCGGGCGCCGGCTGCAGGGCCGCGCCGGCGAGCGCCGCGGCGACGACGAAACACAACGGTCTGATCATATGCGTCCTCGTGATGGCCGGTCGGATGGAAGACGGTGTCGACGAGCGGACGCGCGAAACGACGATGAGCGGAACGAAGAGATCAGGAAAAGCGAGGAAGACGTAGGAGGACGGATGTCGTCGGTCGCGCGGCCGCGTCGGAAGTCGGACGAGTCGAGTCGTTCGGGTCTAGTCCGGGCCAGCGTTGTTCGAAATCCGGATGACCGCGTGGGCATGGTCGAATATTTCGCGAGCGAAGTCGATGGCGCGTTCGCGCCGTGCCGCTCGTCTCACGTCATACGTCGTATGATGTGGCAGGGACGACCAGATCACGTGATGATCGCGGGCGCGGTCGACGATGTGGTGTTCGGGGCAGCGCCGATGGTCACGCAGCGTCGACGGCGCGACGCCTCGTTCCCCGAGATACCGCCGCGGCCCTCGACCGGACTGCGCTCGCGCGGGCATCGGCTGCCGCGCACCCCCGATCGGACCGGAAAGGCGGCCGGACGTCTCCCACGAACCGGGTACGACGACGGCGGTTGTCCCGACGAGGCTTTCGCCATTCGACAGAGGGAGAGAACGATGGCACCGACCCGAAGCACGGACGCCCAGCCCCGACCCGGCGACGAGGCGCCGTCCGGCACGCCCGGCACCGGCGAGGCGATCTGCCCGGACTGCGAGGGCACCGGCCGCCGCGACAGCCGCGCCTGCCCGACCTGCCGCGGGACCGGCAAGGTGGTTCAGGGCATCGGCGGCGCCTGAGGGGCGGGTCGAGGCCAAGCACCGCGCCTGCCGCCGCGGGTGAGCGCACGCCAGGGATCGCAGCCGGTCGGGATGTGTAGCGCGACAGGACGTGCGCCGCGGCACCGCCTCGCGATAAGGCAGCACCCTCGCCCGCCCCGTAGAGGCGCATCGGGCGCCGTCACGTGTTGGATGCGTCCGCGATATCGGCGGACAACCCGAGCGTCGTCATCCCCGCGCCCGACCACGACGGACGCCAGCGCGACGAAGCCACGCTAGAGCGGAATCCGAT